>CAILWD010000302.1 GCA_903837815.1 uncultured Chloroflexota bacterium
ATCTGCCTGGCTGTTGGGGGCGAAGTGGATGTTGCCGCAGGCAGACTTGCCCGGCGCGGTCTTCTCGTAGCGGGTGAAGCGCTTCCACAGGTTGGCTTCGCCGCTTAATTTGCCGAAGGCCTTTTCCATGATCGATTCGGCGCGGTGGCCGTAGGCTTCAAGCATCTCGCCGATATATCTCTCGAAAGAAAAACCCATGACCACGAAGCGGCGTTTGCTGGCTTCGGTGTTTTTCAAGGCGGGCGCGTTGCACCAGAAGGCGCCCGGTCCGCCCATGATCGATTCATAAAAGCCCGCATGGGGGAAGGCGAAGGTCCACACTTCGTCGATCTCGTTCCGCGCCACGCGCTGCAAAACATTGTATTTGTTGAGGATCGCGTAATAGTCCACCCCGGAGGGGGTGTGAGCCACGGCTTTGCCCTGCAAAACGTCGAGGTAGCCCTGCGGAGTGTAGCAGAACCCGTCGGTCTTGGTTGGGAACTCATTCACATCCACCCGCTGGATGATCTGGTAGCGCGCCATGCCGCTGCTGACTTGTTGAAGGTCTGCAATAAAACCGTTGATCAGTTCGTCTACTCGATACCACTTCATCTTTTGCGAAAGTGTCATGCCCGTGGCGGTATCCATGACCGGATCGTAAACGATCAACAGCACCTTGCTTTGCGTCACTTGGGCAGGCTCGGTTTCACTGTCGGTTGGATACTTTGCAGGCTTGAAAAGACTGAGTAGGTAGTTGAGTAGATTGCTCATGAAGTCTCCCGTTTATGGCAGGTTTGTTGCGAAATAAACCTGCCCGTTGAGAGCCAGGTATAAGACGTGATTGGGACCGACAGCCATTGCGCCGATCGTGCCGGATGGGATGAGGCTTGCGATCCCCTGCGCCGGGCGAAATTGGTTTTGTAATTCGAGGGTGCGCGGCGTAAAACGCAACACGCTCTGGGTGTCCGCATCCAGCAGGAGGATGGACTGGTCGGGCAACGGCGCAAAGAGCATCTGGGTGAAGTGAGCCCCGGTAAACAAATCTTCGTTTTGATAAGCCGCAAAGGGGTTGACCAGCGGCTTTGGGTCTTCACAGCGGGTCGGTTTGGTCTCGATGCGGCTGTAGGAGCAGGTGGAAAGGTGACCGTCTCCGTGGAGCATGTACAGGTCGTCGCCGGAAATGATCAAGTCGATCACATCCTGCTTTTCGGGGGTTTGTCCGCCGAAGAAAAAGTACGGGCGGTCGATAAACGCTCCATCTTTTCCATTATATACCCACACGGCACGCGCCGACGCATCCAGCACATAGAGATTTCCGTCACTCAGGGTGAATGCGTTTACGCGTCCCCAGTTGGTATCGGGCGGAGGTAGGGGAACTGCCTGCGCCACCTGACCGGGCGCGCAGTACAACAGGTTGCCGTCTGCATCCACGCCGAGCAGGGTTGCGTTGATCGAATTCTGCAGGGGCAGTGTCAGGATATCCACCAGGTCGCCGACGGTATAATTTCCGTAAACGCCCGGCTTGCAACTGAATGTCGTATCGATTTGAAACCCGCGCCCGTTCGGTGACGGCTGCGCGCGGAGCGCCTCGCCTGTTCTGGCATCGAGCAGGAAGAGGTCGGTTTCACCGGCAGCCATGCGGCTGATCTCGATGCCGAGGCTGCTGCTGAACGCCGGGTTGAACTGCATCCGTGTGATGCCCAGCAGTTCATCGAGTTTGTTGGCGGCTTGCCCGCGGATTGCATCCGTCTCGGAGGTCTGGTGATGCATTTCGGCAATGCTCACGCTCAACAAAACGCTTTCCCAAGCCTGACGCTGTTCGATGGGATCGGTCAACTCCAGGGCTTGCGCCTGTTTTTGCTGTGCCTGCGCAAGATAGATGTCGTATTGCTGGCTGCGCCCATACTTGGTCCACATCACGAACGTAATCACCACCACCACCAGAGGAATGACAATAGCGATGCCAGCCATGGCGAATTTGGACGGCGCAAGCGGCTGGTCTGGTTCGGTATTGGGAAGCAGGCGCGGCAGGAAGATTTTCAACCTTTCGCCAATCCCTTCCTTTGTCCGCCGCATGATTTGGATTCCGACCGCAATCGCTTTTGCCAGTTGGCGTGCCCACTCGGCGCGCGCAGTATTGCGCCGTCGGGGGCGTGGATGGTAGACGGTCTCGGCGGCTGCTTCGGGCATGGCGCTTGTTGCTGTTTCCGTCATCACGGGCTCAGATTCGACAGGCGCAGACGCGGGCGCGGGCTGAGACTGACCTGCCTGTAATCTGGGAATGGATGCGGGAAATTCACGCGGGGCTGTAGAACTCGTCGGCCGGCGCGGCGTTTCTTCCTGCTGCGGAGGGATGGCATACGCCGAAGGCTGGACAACGTGCGCCGGCTGGGCGGTGGATGCATCTTCGGCTGGAGTCTGGGCGGTGGGTTTGAGGGAGGATTCCGCTTCGGGTGGCTGAACCAACTTCGAGGTTGGGGCGGAGGTGGCTTGCTCCGATTCTTTTTTCTCCGTTGCGGTTTGAGCCGTCTCCAACAGCTTCAAGATCCCCGTTCCCTCCGTTGCCTGAATCAGTAGGGCATTCAAATCCGTGTTGGCGGCGGCCATCAGGCGGCGGCGCATTGCATCCAGCGAACCGGGGGTGGCATCCTCAAGGATGCTGTTCCAACCTTCGGGAGGGCGCCCAAAGAAAAGCAGGCGGTCGCCCGCTTCGAGCAGAGTCTGCGCGTAATGGACGCTGGTCGTCTGGTTTGTGCCAAGCCCCTTGCCGGAAACGGCTGGCTCATGGATGTGACGGACTTCGCCTTTCGCGAAACGATAGACGTGCGTGGGGCCGCTCAGCGCAAACGTACATTGCGTTTCGCGCACTGCCGCCAGAGTCAGCCAGCCGACGGCAAATTGACCGTTCTTGCTGGTTCCCATGTTGCGTTCGAGGAGGACATGATTGACGCGTTCTGCGGCGGTTTTCAGGGCGCTGGTGATTGCCCCGGATGTTTTGTAGAAAGTATTTGCGGCATCTGTAGCGACCTGCATGTATTCGCTGGTGGAGATGGTGGCATTGCCCGTAAGCAGCAGGTAGGCGATCAGGCGGTCGCGTTCGCGTCCGCGCGCTGCTGTAGACGGCGGGGTAAGCGCAACCAGACCGGGCAGGCTGTTGTTTTCCTGTCCGCCGATGCGATAAATGGGTGAGAGGGTAAGGTCGAGGGTCATGTAAGAAAATGGCTGGCGCTCATGTCAGACCAACAATATTATACTGGTAAAATTCTTCAACAATGAAATATACACTTCATAAAAACTTCACAGAGATTGACCCGCAGGACTGGAATGACCTCGCGTCGGCTTCGATTTCAGACGCCCCCTTTTCTCGCTACGAATACCAGACCGCATGGTGGGAGCATCGCGGCGGCGGCGAATGGCAAAATGCCCAATTGCTTCTAGTCACTGCCCGCGAGGACGGAAAACTTATTGGCATTGCCCCGCTCTTTCTGGCAGCCTATGACGGGCAGTCTGCGCTGATGCTGGTGGGCAGCATCGAAATTTCGGATTACCTCGATTTGATCGTGCGGAAGGAAGATCACACGCGGTTTATTTCCGGGTTGTTGGATTTCCTGGTCACTCTGCCCTTCGACGAAGTTCAGGGCGGCCCCGATATTTGGTCTGGACTCGATTGGTATAACCTCCCCGATTCCTCTCCCACCCTCGCCGCGCTCAAAACGGAATCTGCCCAGCGCGGCTGGACTCATCTCGAAGAGATGTACCGTCCCACGCCGCTCATCGCTTTGAACGGCAGTTTCGACGAATATCTCTCGCGAGTGGAAAAGAAACAACGTCACGAAATCCGCCGCAAAGTGCGCCGCGCCGAAGAAAGCGGACGCGGAGTCCGCTGGTTTATCTCGGATATGAAAGATGTGGAAGCCGAAACCGAAGCCTTCCTCTCGTTGATGGAGCACAACGAAGACAAGGCGGAGTTCCTACGTGATGCCATGCGCGAACAGATGCGGGCGGTCATCCGCGCGGCGCACGAGAATGGCTGGTTGTGGCTCGCCTTCCTCGAGGCCGATGAGAAGCGCATTGCGGCATGTCTCAATTTCGATTATGGCGGAAAATTATGGGGCTACAATGCCGGCGTCAACCGCGACTTCATGGACCTCTCCCCGGGTTGGGTGCTGCTGGCTTACACCCTGCAATGGGCCTGTGAACACAACCGCAGCGAGTTTGACTTCATGCGCGGCGACGAAGAATACAAGTATCGTTTTGGCGCGGTCAATCGCTTTGTGATGCGGGTCAAAGTAACACGGGAATGAATTCTCAGACTTCGGATGTTTTCAAAACATTCGAAGTCTTTTTTTTGAATAGCATTTTTATTCCTTCGGGATTATGATTGACGAAAAATTCAGGAGGTTCCCCCATGCGAGATTTGACAAACGAAATCCTCGAATTGATTCGCCGCACGTCATCCAGCCTGCCGCCCGATGTGGAAAAACGCTTGCGTGAAGCGGTTGAAAAAGAGGAACCAGGCTCGGCGGCGCGCGGGGCGCTGGAGACCATCCTCAAGAACATCGACCTCTCCCGTGAAAAGTCCACGCCGATTTGTCAGGACACCGGCACGCCGATTTTTTATGTGCATTATCCAGTGGGCTGGTCAACGCGGCAACTCAAAGAGCAAATCCGCTCCGCGATGGCAGAGGCGACCAAACGCTCGTACATGCGTCCCAACGCCGTGGACGCGATTTACGACAAGAACACAGGCAACAACCTCGGCGGCGACGATTTCCCCTACATCCATTTTGAAGAAGTCGAAGGCGACGACCTGACCATCGAGTTAATGCTCAAAGGCGGCGGATGCGAGAACGTCGGGCGGCAGTATTCCATGCCTGATAGCTCCGTCGGCGCGGGACGTGATTTGGCTGGCGTCCGCAAGGTGGTTTTGGACGCCGTCCACAAAGCGCAGGGTCAGGGCTGCGCGCCAGGCATTCTGGGCGTCGCCATCGGCGGAGATCGCGGCACTTCGTACATCAAATCCAAGGAAGTCTTGTTCAGCGAGATGGGCACGCGCAACGCGGATCCCAAACTGGCTGAACTGGAGGAACAACTGACGAAGGAAGCCAACGAAATGGGAATCGGTCCCATGGGCTTTGGCGGCAAGACTACTGTGCTGGATACCAAGATCGTCGGCTTGAGCCGTCTACCCGCTTCGTACTTCGTCTCGGTCTCGTACATGTGCTGGGCATACCGCCGCCGCAAGATGACGGTGAAGGGCGGGGAAGTCGCCTACGATTGACGATTTACGATTGATGATTTTGGATTGCAGGAGAACAGAATGAAACAAATAACCACCCCCATCAGTGATGATGTCATTCGTGATTTGAAAGTCGGTGACGCGGTTGCCCTCTCTGGCATGATGGTCACAGGGCGCGACGCCGTCCACAAGTGGATGATGGAAACCTTCATCAAAAAGACCCGCGCCCCGCAAGGTGATGACTTGCAAGTATATGAAGAGTTGAAGAAGATTTTAAACGGCTCGCTCATCTATCACTGCGGACCTGTCGTTTCGGGACTCGACACGAAAGACTATAAATTCGTCGCGGCTGGACCCACCACCTCGATCCGCGAGGAGCCGTATCAGGCGGATGTGATGAAGCACTTCAACCTCAAAGGAGTCATCGGCAAAGGCGGCATGGGAGCCAAGACCCTCAAAGGCTGTGCGGATACGCCAGCAGTTTACTTCCACGCCATCGGCGGCGCGGCTTCGTACATCGCCCAGACCGTGGTCAAGGTGCATGGCGTCTTCAAATATGAATTCGGTGTCCCCGAAGCCATTTGGGTCATCGAGGTCAAGGACTTCCCCGTCGTCGTCACGATGGACTCACATGGCGGAAGTCAGCACGCGGTGATCGAAGAAGCGTCAAAGAAAGTGCTGGACGATCTGCTGGTGAGATAGTCTCTTCGCGCTCCCGAAAGAACGTCGGGACAATGTGAGCGCAGTCGAAGCGCATGGCGTAGGGGCGGAGCGTCGCTCCGCCCCTACGGGTTTAAACGGGGAATATCACCACCCCAATGGGGTTATGGATTAAGCAAGCCGATGGATGTATGATTGAAAAAACACTGGGAACCATCTCCCCCGCTGGGGCGTCATGGTACTGACGGAAGTTGAGGAGGTACGATCATGACTGAGAATCGAAAAAAGACAGGTTGCAGAAAAGCGGCATTAATTGGTTTGGGCGTTTTCGTGCTGCTGTGTACTGGCGTGGGCGGATGGTACGCGTGGGATCGCTACACGGGCGGCGTTTTGCCGCCGCTTGGCGCGACCACCACGCCCGCCCCTAATATGACAACAACAGGAGGAATCGAAATGCAAGGCGACAAATACTCATTGCAAGTGGAATTAAGCGAAGGCGAGGAGCAAGCCGAGACTGTGGAAATCCTACCGCCACAAGATGGCGACCCACTCTCAGCGGAGGAAATCGCGTCGATTGCCGCGCGTCTGCCTGACCTTCCGCCCGATTCGGATTCGCAGACCGAGTTCAATCGCCCCGTCGAATCCCTACCGCCGCCGCGACCTGGACAAACCGTCGAGGAGCAGTTTCCGCCCCTCGAAACAGTGTCCGCTCCCAGCGTGGAAACGGGACCCGTTCAGGTGTTGCGATTCGCTCCCGAAGGCGACGTCCCGCTCGCGCCGTTCATCAGCGTCACGTTCAACCAGCCGATGGTTCCGCTTGGGACGTTGGGCGATTTGGCGGATATTGACGTCCCCGTCAAAGTCGAGCCATCTCTGCCTGGGACATGGCGCTGGCTTGGGACTCGTACCCTGACCTTCCAATCCGATTCGAAATTATTCGACCGCCTGCCGATGGCGACGGAATACCACGTGACGATCCCAGCGGGAACGAAATCCGCCAGCGGGCAGACCCTCGCCGAAGAAGTCACATGGACGTTCAAGACTCCGCCGCCCACGGTGGTGACGACCTACCCCTACGGCGATACCCCGCAGCCGCTCAAACCGCTGTTTTTCATTTCCTTCGACCAGCGCATTGACCCCGCCGCCGTGTTGGAGAAGATTCAAGTCACGGCGGGGAGTGAGCAAGTCAGCCTCGTTTTGGCAACGCAGGAGGAGATTGACGCCGACAAGCAGGTGAGCCAACTGGTGAAGAACGCCGAGGAGGGACGCTGGCTTGCTTTCCGCGCGACGCAGCCTTTCACGCCTGCCACCAGCATTTCGGTGAACATCCCCGAAGGGACGCCCTCCGCCGAAGGGATGTTCACCACGACTGCGGCGCAGAGTTTTGGCTTCTCGACCTATTATCCGCTCGAAATCACCGAACATTACTGCTACTGGTACGACGACAGTTGTCCGCCGTTCTCGCCGTTTTACATCACCTTCAACAACCCGCTCGATTTGGAGACCTTCGACGCGGACATGATTCAAGTTGACCCCGAAATTGGGACGATGTCGGTCAATGCCTACGGCAACACCATCGAGATCAAGGGCGAGACAAAGGGACAGACCTCCTACTCGGTGACCGTTTCAGGCAACCTGCGTGACGTGTTCGGTCAGCGGCTCGAAAAAGATTCCCGCCTGCTCTTCAAGGTGGACAAGTCCGACCCGATTCTGGTCGGACCTGGACAAAACTTCCTGACTCTCGACCCAACCCTGACCAAGCCCGCGCTTTCGGTCTATGCGGTCAACTACGACAAACTGCATGTCAAAGTGCAGACCGTGCAGCCCGCCGATTGGTCGGCTTTCAAGAAATATTTGCAAGAATGGCAGCAGACGGACAATCCGCCCGCCCTGCCCGGCACGAACGTGATGGACAAGAACCTCAGCCTCGACCTGCCTGCCGATACGCTCTCGCAGGTGGATGTGGATTTGAGCCAGTTCATGGCGGGCGCGTCGGGGCAATTCATCGTCATTGTCGAGCCGCCGCCCTCGTTGTTTGAAAATGACGAAGCCAAATGGCGGCGTTTCTCGCAGACGGTCATCGCCTGGGTGCAGGTGACTCAAATCGGACTCGACGCCTTCACCGACCACAGCGAGATGGTTGCCTGGGCGACAGACCTCAAGACAGGCGCGCCGTTGGCGGGTGTTTCAATCAATCCCAACATTGGCAGCGGAGCGCTTCGCGAGACTGGCGACGACGGCATTGTCCGCTTCGACATCCCCTCTGGCGCGACCTACCTCGTGGCGGAAACAGAGAACGACCTTGCGATCCTGCCGCG
>CAILWD010000303.1 GCA_903837815.1 uncultured Chloroflexota bacterium
CTGCTCGCCGAGAGCGGAATGCAGCACATCATCGGCAAGGGCTATTATGCCTTCATGAATGTCGGTGAATTCCTCAAAGCCAAGGGCTGGGCGGATAGCGAACCTCTCGGTCAATACCTCGCTGAAAATCACGGCGTCGCCATTGTGCCTGGCGCGTTCTTCTCCCCCTTCGGTGGTGACTGGGTCCGCTTCTCGTACGCCACCCCTGCCGAACGAACCGAAGGCGCGTTCAAGAGGTTGCAGGAAGGTTTGGAGAGTTTGAAGAAGTAAATTAGGGAATAGGGAGTAGTGAATAGGGCGTTTCCTATTCACTACTCTTTATTTACCTTTATTCGATGAAGGATAAAACTGCCGTCAACACCTGTGGAATATCTGTTGGAGGATTTTCCCTAACTTTTTCTCCAACGTGTAGATGGTCTGGATGGGACTCTACTTCAGGATGATGCGGCGCGTTGTCCCACCTGGCAAGTATTTTGCCTTTTGCGGTTTGAAGGTGAAAACGATATTTCAAGCGTTTGATTTTTGGCTCTGTAACAACGTATTCGGCGATGTGGAGTTGATAGCCGCCGCTCAACATGAGCAAGCCGCGAATGTAACACTCCTCTTCGGAGATTTCGTCAAAGGAAATGTCGGATTGAATCACGTGTGTTGCGCCAAGAATGGTTTTTTGCACCGCGGCGTAATATTCGCGGGATTTCATACAGAAACCCCTGAGAGGATTTCGTAGCGTTCGCGCCACAGGTTTAGTCCACGCACTGCGGCATACCAATCGAAGAACTCCTGTTCGTCGCCGAGAGCGCCCGCGTCGAACTTTTCCATGAATTTCGCTGATGTGAGCTTGTGCTTTTTCTCGAAAGCCTTGCAGATACCTGAATAATGCTCATATCGCTGGCGAGCCTGGGCGGCGGCGCTATTCAAAGCGAACGAAACCGCGTTGCGGACACTGCCCTTTTCGTACTGTGAATTATCTGTTTTCAAAGAAAGGTTCATAAGTCACCTCTATTGAACAGATTGTAGCACAAACTTTTTAGTCATTATTCTCTTGCCAAAGGAAATTATCATGCCTCAAAAATTCGCCGATAAATATCATCTCGCTGTTGAACAATCCATCAGGGAAAAGCCCCAGGGCGGACTCAGCGGTTTCGAGCAGGAATGGAACATGCTCGATGAAAACCTGCGTCCGCTGTTGAACGTGGGCGCGGGTCCCAACCAGCAGTCGTTTGTGGACTACCTGCGCGCCGAGTGCATCCCGCCGTGGCAAAAGCAATTCAGCCAGTTGGAAGTCTTTCACTGGATGATCGAATGGGCGACGCGTCCGTACTACCATCCGCGTGGAGCGATCTACGAAGCCCGCCTGATGGAAGCCGCACTCATCAATGCCCTGCACAAGGCAGGTTCCACCTTTGGGGAACGGCTCTACTATTGGCACGGCAACCTGCTCTACCTGACCGATGTTGGGCATGGCTCTGTGCCTGGCAGTTGGGGAATCGCCAAACGACGCTATCTCGAAAAATGCGTTGACCTGTACGGCGAGTCACTTGCCACCACGGGCATCCACGCCAACCTGTCCTTGCCCGACCCGCTCTTCGCTTGGGACTTCATGCATTTGCCTGCCCGTGAGCGCGGCGAAAAACATCTCGACGATTTCAAATCCGAGTTTTACATCACCGCCACGCGCTTGCTTCGCGCCTTCTCCGCCCTCTTCATTGCGACCAATGCTTCGACCCCGATGAAGGCTCAAGTCAGGGACGGACATGCAGTGGTGGTGCTGACCGAGTTCGACTCCGTCCGCAACATGACCTTCCCGAATCCGCCCGCGATTGACCTTCCCGACCTGTATCGTTCATACAACGACTACCTGCAAATCTCTTACGACCTTGTCCGCAGTGGCGTACGTTTCGGTAACAACAACTGGACACCGATCCGCGCGCGTTCGTTCGCCGACCCTGTCGAGAGGATCATCTCGACGACCAGCGACCAGCTCACAGCGTTGTACAAGCGCGGCTTGTTCGCGGCGGGACAGTCCACTCCTCCCGAAGAGATGGCGCTCCAAATCGAAAGACAAAACCTGATGGCGCGAATCAACCTGCCGATGGGTCGTGTGGAAGTCCGCACCGACGAAGGCGGTCACAGCCTCGACCTCGACATTGCCAACCTGACCTTCAAACATCTCCTGCTCCTGCGGATTTATTCCGACCCGCAGTTTGCGCGCGCCTTCCGCTATGATCGCGAAGACATCACCCGCGCCCGCGCCAACGAAAATCTCGCCGCCCAATTTGGGATGCGCGCCGAGATCGCCAACCCGTTCACGGGGAAGCCGATTGCCATGCGCGAGTTTCTCAAGTGGACGTTGGACGAACTCAAGCCGCTGGCGGAAGCCTTGAATCTGTGGGCTGACCTCACGCCGTTGGTTGAGATGGCGGACGGAGCGCGTAACACCGCCGAGAAGATGCGTGCCCGACTGCAAACTGAAGTGGACGGAAACGGCGAAGTCCCGCTGGAGGTTTTGAAGGAGTTGCACTTCGAGCGCGAGGCGCAGGTCAGGGCGGATGTGGAACGTATTGCCGCTGACGCGCAGCGTGGTTCGCTTGGCGAGGAGTCGTCGAAGATCGCCGAATTCCTCCAGCGTGGACGCGACTCGGCACGTGAGATTCCCAACGCGCCGATTCAATTCCGCGCCCGCACGCAGGCAGCGATTGAAGTGAGCTACGCTGACAAGACCAGCGAAATCCTCGACCTCGCCCAGCAGTTGATTCGCATTCCATCAGTCACGGCTTGTCCCGATGAGCGGTTGGACGAAGTCCATCGCGCCGGTTCGCTGGTGGATGATTACCTGCGGAATGCTGGTCTGGACGTGAAGTTCTACGATGGGAAGTATCCTGCGGTGTACGCGACGTTTCCAGAAGCTTCGAAATCCAACCCGATCCTGTTGACTGGTCACTTCGATGTGGTCGAGCCTGAACCTGATGATTCCCAATTTATTCCAAGAATAGACGGCGATTATCTCTGGGGTCGCGGCGCAGCGGACATGAAAACCGTCGTCGCAACCTACATGGTGTGGATGAAGGATATGTGTAGGGGCGGAGCGTCGCTCCGCCCCTACATCGCCCTGATGTTGGTCGGCAACGAAGAAAACGGCGAAGCTGAAGCCTGGGGCACGCCGTATGTTTTGAAGGATTTGGCTGGCAGGAGCGAGTCTCAGACTCGCCCCTACACCCCCGCGCTTTTCATCGCGGGCGAGCGGACAGGCGAAAAGGGGACAGAGTTGTTCGGCGAAATCTGCGTGGAGAATCGCGGCGTGATGCGCTTTGACGTGATCGCGCGCGGGACGAAAGGTCACAGCGGACTCGCTGGCTCCGCCGACCTGAGCGAGAGGTTGATTACTGCCCGCGCCGCGCTGGGCGAAATCTTTGCCAAACATCTCACGCTGAAATCATCCGATGGCTGGCAGTCACAGGCTAAGTTCCCGTTTATCAATGTCGGCACGACGGGCGTGTACAACGTCACCGCCGCCGAGGGAATTTTGGGTGTGGAGATTCGTCCCATTCCGCAAGATGACACTTTCAAGATGAAGGATGAAGTCCTTGCCTATTGCGAAGCGAACGGACTCGAACTCCGCATGAACGTGATGGAAAACGGCGTGGCGTGTGACTCGCAAAACCCCGCTCTATTGGCGTTGATTCAAGCAGTGAAAAAGGCTTCGGGTGAGGAACCAAGAATCGGGCGTAAACTCCCAGGCACGAGCGCAAGGTTCGCTCCGGGCGGGCAGGCCGTCGTGTGGGGGCAGACCGGTATTGGTCCGCACGCGAAGGAGGAGCGGCACTACATCCCCAGCATCGAGCCGTATTACAAATCGCTGAATGAGTTGGCGAAGTTGTGGAAGTGATGCGAAATCGCAATATTCTCTTTCTGATTGACTTCCAGAAAGGCTAAACTGGACTTTATCCATAGGGTAAGCTAAGGCAACACTCCGCATTCAAAACGGTGGACGCCGCCCTTGATGACTTGGAAGCGGCGCTCAAAAAGATTATTGAGGAGATTGGGTAAAATATCCCCATGACAAACTTTTCATCAATCTACCCCAACATCGCCGCGTGGACAGAGTCCTACGGCTGGATTGAAATCGGACAAGACGACAATTCCCAAATCTTCATCATCCTTCGCAGAGACAATGTCACTTTTAGGGGTGTATAATTTGAGCAAGAGATAGGAGACTTATCATGACCCGAACATTTACTGCTGTAATTCACAAGGAAGATGACTGGTATGTGGCAGATTGTCCCGAAGTGGGGACGGTCAGCCAGGGTAAAACTGTCGAGGAAGCGATTGCCAATTTAACAGAAGCGACCGAACTTTATCTAGAAGAATTTCCCCTGCCAGAAACCAGCCATCCATTTTTGACCACTTTTGATGTAGCGACTTATGCCTAATTTGCCGCATTTGTCTGGAAAGGAAATTATTCGCGCACTGGAACGGCTTGGCTTCGTTCAGGCGCGTCAACGTGGAAGCCATGTTGTGATGAAGAAATCCACGACAGAGGGAAGTGTTGGCTGCGTTGTACCTTTGCATGGTGAAGTGGCAATTGGCACTTTGCACAGCATTCTCAAACAGGCAAAAGTCTCACCAGATGAGTTTATAAACGCTGTGAAGTAATTTCAATCGGAGTCGAAAGGCTCCGATTTTGTTTGACTGCGGCTGGATGTAAAACACCCCCATGACAAATTTTTCATCAACCTACCCCAACATCGCCGCGTGGACAGAGTCCTACGGCTGGATTGAAATTGGACAAGACGAGGAATCCCAATCCTTCATCCGTGTTCTGGACATGGGCGGAATGGTCTGGGAAGGCAAATCCAAATACAAATCAGTGGACGCCGCCCTTGATGACTTGGAAGCGGCGCTCGAAAAGATCATTGAGGAGATTGGGTAGACCTGCCTCCTCCAAATGCGACATGGAAACTCATTATGCCAACCAAATATAAACTTGTCGCATTTGGGGGAGGTGCCCGCTAGGGCGGAGGGGGTGGAAGGCAAGCTCAAATACAAATCAGTGGACGCCGTCCTTAATGACTTGGAAGCGGCGCTCGAAAAAATCATTGAGGAGATTGGGTAAACCATCCGCGTTTTGGATAGATGTTACTCTGCTAATTTTTTGTAACCGTCTCTTATTACTTGCGCTATCTTTTTTCGTCGTTGCTCCAGAAATTCCCGATACTCCATTAATTGCCAGTCATTTGGGAGAGCGTGCCAGTAATACATCTGCTCTAATTCTTGTTCTGAAAATCGTGCTTTGTATGCAGGCACATATTTAGCAGGAGCTTTATCGGAAATATCAATATTGTCAGACCACTCAACCAAAGCATAATTAGCGATTTGATTTGTTTCTCTTTGCTCAGTAATCCCAATAGTTTTTAGATACCCCTTTGGAAACAGATGGTGACGATCAAGAGCAGATTTTTTAGCCTTTATCGCAGGGTCTAATAGTTCATTGACACGCATTTGAGAAAAAAGCACACGTGCGTCTAATAAATTAAGAGCAGCATAATAGGCAAATAGGGAAGGCGTGCGGGCAGATGAGGTAGCCAGTCCGTTTGGAAGTGTAATATTCCAGTAATCTTCTGTGAGCGTGTCAGTAACAATTTTATTCAACAGCCCCGTAAAGTCGCCCGCGTCGCGAATATCTCTCAGCCTGGTTAGGTCTTGCTCCATTGTCGATTCAAATGAACCAGAATATCGGGCTGTCATGATAGACATAAAGAACCAACGCGCAATTGTCTTTCGCAAAATGAAATCGTCTACATTAAAGTCGCGTTTTCCAGTAAGATAAAAAACATAGCTATAAAGTAAAGCGTTTTCTGATGAAATCATATCGCCGCTTCGGTATCCTGCGGATATTAGTGCTTTCAAAAATTCGTGCCAATGTTGTAAATCTAGGGTATATGTCTGTGCTTTTTCAAGAACAGAAAACTGTTGCTCGCGGCGGTTGTCGGAGAATTCGCCCGTTTCCAAATCTTTGCCGCGCAAAATCGAGTAAACATGTTGGAGTCGTGCGCGGCGAAAACCCAAGCCTACGCTCACGCGAAGTATCTGCGAGGGGTCAGGCTGTATGAAATAATTGAAAGCCGACGCTCCAGTGGTAGAGGGCTGTCGGGCAGAACGGCAGAAATGCTCCAAGTCAGTTCTGCCTTGATCCCAGAATACTGACATTAGTGTCAGAATAAAATCTGCTTGATTGAGAATTGTCCCCTTACTATTAATTCGCACAAAAACTTCGGCGACTTCTTCTTCGTTTACGGTATGGGCAAGTTCAAGCGCGGTGAAAGGGTAATTTTGCAGGTCATATAACTTGTCAATTGCTTCAGATAATTCATCTTCCTCCGCTTCGCTAACTTCTCTATACTCACGTAGTTTTCTGAAATAGTCTTTGACAAAGCGATTGCGCGGAACTTCACCTGACCACAAGGCGCTTATATCAGGGATAAATTCAGGGTCACGAACAGTTGCAGCGTCGGCGACTTCAAATTTCTGGTCTTTGGGACGAAAAGCGATATATATTCTTTCGGGTTTATAGTTTTCCCGAAGCACAGGCAAACCTTTTATTACGGCATAAAGCGATGTAAGACGTTGTTGTCCATCTACAATCAACAAGCGAGGCACTTTTTGTTTCTCATCTGTTCCAATTTGGCGATGTCCATTGCCAATACCATTTGCCCAAAAAAGCAAATAGCCAACAGGAAAACCTTTGTACATTGAATCAAAGAGGTCTCGTACCTTTGAGTTTAGCCAGACAAAAGGTCTTTGTAATTCAGGTAATCCAATTTCGCCAAGGTCAATGTCTGCAATTAATTTGGATAATGAATAGTTGACTTCTTTGAAAAGTGTTGCGCTCATTTTTGCCTCTTTCCCAAAGCATGATATTTATCGAATTATGGCACATTTTTAGAAAATCGGGAGAATAATCACTACCTTTCAGTCTTCAATTCCTCTACACTTAACCCATGAGCCATCCCAATCTCCAATCTCCAATTACCAAAATCCGCGTCGGCTGCCCCGCCCACAACTGCGGCGGACGTTGTCTGCTCATCGCGCACATCGAAGACACAAAAAAGCCCCCGTCCATTGACGAGGGCTTTTGCTTATTTTGCTTTGGCTTGACGTTCTTTCATCATTTCCGCGCCAATCTCGCGGACAGATTTCTTCGGCAGCTTCTTTTTGCGGTCGCGCGTGTAATCGCCGTGACCAGATTCGTATTGTTGAATAAAGCGAATCGCGCCTGCGGAACCTAGTTCACGCAACAATGCTTCAAAGCCAATCGTACGGATTTCATAAAGGGTAAGGGTTTCAGTTGTCATTTCAGCACCTCTTCCAGCCATTTCACTGGATTTGTCACAATAAAGGAAAACAATTTTTTATTTCGACTCGAAATCTTCTGGATATTATCGTCGGTGGTCAGGAAGATATCCACTTTGCCCTGTTCGGCAGATGCAAGATGGATGGCGTCATAACCGTCAATGCCCGATGATTCTAATTTTTCTGCCTGCGCCAATATCTTTTCAGTTGTTTCAATTACTTTATGCGCCTGCCTTGCTAAAAGCAACAGCCTCTCCTTGCGTTCCGCGTCATTGGTCTGGGCAAGTTCATAAAATAAAACTTCGCTTCCAATCCATTCCCATTCGCGCTGATGGAGCTTTTGCAAAATGAGCAAAATGGCTTCGCTCTCCAAATGAACGCGAGGTTGGCGTTGGTCATCAAAAGGACGATTCAAACAACAGGTGTCAAGGTATATCTTCATCGTAAAG
>CAILWD010000304.1 GCA_903837815.1 uncultured Chloroflexota bacterium
AATTCTCAAGGCGATCAGTTTCGACCCGTGGATGGTCATCCTCGACGAAGCGACCGCCAGCCTCGACAGCCGACAGGTGAATCGTCTCTTTGAGCTGGTTGCACGCTGGAAAGCGGAAGGCAAGGCGATTGTATTTGTCTCCCATCGCATGGAGGAAATCTTCCGTATTGCCGATAAATTCAGCGTCCTGCGAAACGGCAAGACCGTCGGCGCGGGCGAAATGAAAGACATCAACGAGAAAGGGCTGGTCAAGTTGATGATCGAGAAGGAGTCCATTTTTAGTTTTGCACGCGCGGCGAAGGTCGAAGAGAAAACTGAAAAGCCGATTTGTCTCGAAGTGAAAGACCTTCATGCTGACACCCTGCGGGGAGTCAGTTTCAGCGTGCGCGAAGGGGAACTGGTCGGCATTGGCGGCTTGCGCGGACAAGGTCAACGCGACCTGCTGCTCTCGCTCTTTGGCGACATCCCGTACTCGGGGCTGGTCAAGCTCTTCGGAAGCGAGACCAGACTGAGGCATCCGCGCGAAGCGATGAAGAAGGGCATGGCGCTTGTGCCGGGTGATCGCGCAAAGGAAGGTCTGCTATACATCCGCTCCATCCTCGAAAATTTCCAACTGCCCTCGTGGGCGACATATGGTTTCCCGCTGCGGGTTGCGAAAGCGAAAAAAGACGCCAGCGACACGGGCGCAAGTTTGAATTTGAAAATGGCAAGTTTGAACGAGCCAGTCAGCAGCCTTTCGGGCGGCAACGCGCAGAAAGTGGTACTCGGCAAGTGGCTCATGCGCAAGCCGAAACTGCTCCTGCTCGACGACCCGACCAAGGGCGTGGACGTTGGCACGAAGGCTGAAATCTATGACCTGCTCACAAAACTTTGTGGCGAAGGAAAAACAATCTTGTTCTACAGCAGCGACGACGAGGAACTGGTTGGCTTGTGTGACCGCGTGCTGGTCTTGCACGATGGAGTGATCCGCAGCGAGTTGACCGGCTCATCTTTGACAAAAGAAAACCTGATCGCCGCCAGTCTGGGCGTTTCCAGTTCGGGAGGTGAGGCATGAGACGCTTGAACTGGAACTTCCTGATGTCCCGTTACCCGGCGTTCTTTCCGCTCATTTTATTGGCGCTGTCCATCGCGATCAATCTTTTTCTGCAACCGAACATGTTTGCGCTCGACACGCTGAACGGCAACATGCGCGTCTTCCTGCCGTTGATTCTGGTTGCGGTGGGACAGGCGATTGTGCTGATCGGCGGCGGCATCGACATCTCGGTCGGCGGGATTGTTGCCATCGTGAACACCATCCTCGCCACCCGCGTCGGGTTGGATGGAACGCCCGAGAAGATGTGGCAGTTCGTGATTCTTTCCCTTTTGGTCGGCGTGCTGGCTGGCTCGATCAACGGCTTCTTCATCGCTTATCTGCGTTTGCAACCCATCATCACGACATACGCCACCAGTTTCCTTTATAGCGGATTTGCGCTTTTCATCCTGCCGAATCCGGGCGGCGGCATTCCAGCAAAAGTGGCGGAACTTTATCGCAGTACCACGCCGCTTGGATTGCCGCTCGCTTTTTATGTCATCGCCATTTTGCTGGGACTTTGGCTGTATGTGAGTTCCACCCGTTACGGGAAATTCCTCTTCGCGGTTGGCGGCAAGGCAGAGGCGGCGTATGAAACCGCTGTGCCTGTGACGACGATCCAATTCAGCACGTATGTGATTTCTGGCTTCATGGCGGCTTTGGCGGGAATCGCCATCACCATGTTGAGCGGCTCCGGCAACGCGGAAATTGGCAACGCGATCACGTTGAACTCGATTACCGCCGTGGTTATCGGCGGCAACGCCATGAGCGGCGGCGTGGGCGGGGTGGCTGGACCCATTATGGGAGCAATCACCCTCAACCTGATTCAAAATATCATCTCGTTTGCCCACATCGACACCTGGTGGGAAACGCTGGTCAAGGCGAGCATCATCGTGGTGGCGCTGGCGACGCCCGGCGTCATCAACCTGTTCCAAAGGAGGAGATCATGAAGCGTTTTTATATCGCTCCCCCGATTGCCGCGCTGATTCTGGCGGTTGTCCTCTTCCTGCTTTCGGGATTGCTCCCCAACGGCTTCGGCAGCGACATGGCGGTTGCGCGGGCACAGGCGTTGAATATTCTGCGGCTGTCGGTCTTTCTCGGCGTAATTGCGGCTGGACAAACTTTGGTCATCATCAGCGGCTTCGAGGGCATCGACCTCTCGGCTGGTTCGATTGTGACTCTGACAGCCATCTTCACTTACGTCACCGTCAAAGGCGAAGATGAAAAGGTGTTGATTGCCCTGCTTGGCGCATTGCTCATCGGCGCTTTCATTGGATTCTTGAACGGCGCGGGCATTACCTTCTTGAAAATTTCACCCTTCGTGATGACGCTCGGCATGTCGGGCGTGGTGACGGGGGCGATCATCATCGCCAATCACGGCAACGTCAGCGGGAAGATCGCGCCCATCATGACCCGCCTGATTGCGCGTCCGCTTTCGCCGAGTTTCCCCATCCCGAACGCGCTCATCATCTGGCTGCTCTTCGGCGTGCTGATGTGGCTCCTGCTGGAACGCACGACCTTTGGCAAGAACTTATTCGCCATCGGTGTCAACCGTGTGACGGCGAAACTCTCCGGTGTGAATGTGACCGGCATGAATCTGGCGGCATACTCCCTTGCGGGTGCGCTGGCTGGCTTTGGCGGATTCCTCGTGGTCGGGAACACCGGCGTGGTGATGATCCAACTCGGACAGCCCTTCCTCTTCCCGTCCATTGCGGCGGTGGCTGTCGGCGGGACTTTGCTCTCCGGCGGCAAAGGCAGTTACTGGGGGACGATGGCGGGCGCAATCGTGCTGACCCTCATCACCAGCCTGCTGACCACCATGCAAATGCCCGATTCCGTCCGCCGCATGGTGCTGGGCGCGACCCTGCTGGTCTTGATTTCCATCTACGGCCGCCAGCAATCCTTGCGGCAATAATTTTTTGAAACAAGAGACTTCCGAAGTCTGAACGTAAAAAACGAAAGGAGAACTCTCATGACCAAGACACTTAAAATTGGAACGATTGGCTCTGGGTTTGTGATGGACCTGCATCATATTGCCTTCGGGTGGGTACGCGGTGCGGAAGTTGTCGCCGTCTCCAGCCCGAACAATGCCCGCAAGTTCGCCGACGAGCATAAGGTGGAAAAAGCCTACGGCAATTATCATGAAATGTTGAAAGACAAGGAAATCGACATCGTCGACATCGCCATCCCCAACGACCTACACTGCGAGGCGGTAGTCGCGGCGGCAAAGGCAGGCAAACACGTCATCATCGAGAAGCCGTTGTGTGTCACGCTGGAGGAAGCGGACGAAATGATCGAAGCCTGCAAAAAAGCGGGCGTCCTCTTGATGTATGCCGAGGAACTTTTGTTTGCTCCCAAGTATGTCCGCGCGAAGATGCTGATCGATGAAGGCGCTGTCGGCGAGCCATTTCTTGCCAAGCAGTCGGAGGAGCATCCAGGTCCGCA
This sequence comes from uncultured Chloroflexota bacterium, assembly GCA_903837815.1. Taxonomy (GTDB): domain Bacteria; phylum Chloroflexota; class Anaerolineae; order Anaerolineales; family Villigracilaceae; genus Villigracilis. The sequence goes on from CAILWD010000304.1 coordinate 3,515, forward strand.
CATGCCCTGGTTCTGGGACGTGAACCGTTCGGGCGGCGGCGTGATGCTGGACATGGGCTGCCACTCGATTGAGTACACCCGCTGGGTGTTGGGCAAGCCCAAGGTCAAGAGCGTGACGGCTTTCATGGGGACGTACGTCCACCAGGAAAAGACCAAAGGCGAAGACCATTCGTATGCCGTCATCGAATACGAGGGGAACAAACTCGCCATGATCGAAAACAGTTGGGCGAAGGGCGGCGGCGTGGATGACCGTTGTGAAATCTACGGCAACAAAGGACACACCCGGGCTGATCTTCTGCGTGGCAGTTCCCTATTAACTTACTCCGAAGATGGCTACGGCTATGCAGTCGAGAAGGCTGGCACGACAAAAGGTTACACCTTCACCATGTTCGAGGAAGTCTGGAACTATGGCTTCCCACAGGAAATGCAACACTTTGTGGATAGCGCCCTCGGCAAAGTCACCTGCATGGAAACCGGCGAGGACGGGCGCGAAGTTTTGAAAATTATGTACGCCGCTTATCAATCCGCTGGCGAAGGACGCAAGATCGAATTCCCATACAATCCGCCCAGGGTCAAGAAGCCTATTGACCTGTGGAAGAAATCATAAATAACATCAAAAAAGATTTCACCACCGAGCGCACTGAGTCCACAGACGTGTGCCCGAAAGGGTAGAAAACTCTTAAAAAACCTCCGTGTTCTTTGTGGTCTCTGTGGTGAAAAAGGAGAATCAATGACATTAAGCAGTAAAACCATCACCTACGAACAACTTGCAAAGGTGATCGACCATTCGCTTCTGCGTCCCGAACTCACCGAAGCGGATGTGATCGCGGGCTGCCAATTGGCGGCGAAATATCACACCGCCACGGTCTGTGTGAAACCCTGCCACGTCAAACTCGCGGCGGAGCAACTCAAAGATTCAGATGTCGTCGTCAGCACAGTGGTTGGCTTTCCACACGGCAGCAACCTGACCGAGATCAAAGTTGCCGAAGCCCACAAAGCCATGGATGATGGCGCGCTCGAACTCGACATGGTGCTGAACATCGGTCAACTGCGTTCGGGCAAACATGATTTTGTCCGCGACGACATCAAAGCGGTCTGTGATGCAGCACATGCGCGCGGCGCAAAAGTCAAAGTCATTTTCGAGAATGCCTATCTGAATGACGAAGAAAAAGTCACCGCCTGCAAACTCTGCGAAACCGCCGGCGCAGACTGGGTCAAGACCTCGACAGGATTCGCCCCCAGCGGAGCCACGCTCGAAGATTTGCGCCTGATGCGGGCGAACGTCAGCGAGAAGGTGCAGGTCAAAGCTGCGGGCGGAGTCCGCACCCTGACTGGAATTTTAGACGTGATCGACGCGGGCGTCACCCGCTGTGGAGCGACGGCAACTGCCGTCATCCTCGATGATTTCAAGGCGCAGCAGGAAGGCAAGAAAATCGAAGCCAAACCCGACGCGACGCCCGGGGCCTATTAGGAGCAATCATGGCAGACAAAAAACTAACCAAACAATCTATCGGCGTTGGTGTGGCTGGCACGGGGTTTATTGGACCCGCGCACATCGAAGGTCTGCGGCGCAACGGCATTCATGTTTTGGGGCTTGCAGAGCAAAGCAAGGAAACGGCACAGCAGAAAGCCGCCGAACTCGGCGTTCCGCGCAGCTATGGTTCTCTCGATGAAATGCTCGCCGACCCCGACATCGACGTGGTGCATCTCGCCACGCCCAACCATTTGCATCATCCACACGCCAAAGCCGCCTTGATGGCTGGCAAGCATGTGGTCTGTGAAAAACCGCTGGCGATGACATCCGCCCAATCGGGTGAGTTGGCTCAACTGGCAGCGGAGAAGAAACTGGTCAACGCGGTCAACTTCAACATCCGCATGTATCCGCTGGCACAACAGGCGCGGAGCATGGTGCAGAGCGGCGAACTGGGCGACCTGTTCATCATGCAGGGTTCTTATTTGCAGGATTGGCTGCTCTTCCCCACCGACTGGA
>CAILWD010000305.1 GCA_903837815.1 uncultured Chloroflexota bacterium
AGCGGCAGACGACGGAAGAGAATTTGCGCGCCGATTTCGTTTTGGATGACGCGGACGGGTTTCCAGCCGAAGTTTTTTTTGAGTTCGCCCCATTCCCCCATTTGAAGCAGGTGCGCCTCGGGATGAGATTCGAGAAATCGATTCCAGTCGGGGAGGTTGACTTGCATGGTTAGAGGTCTAAGGTCAAAGGTTGAAGGTCGGAAGAAGACTCGGTGATGTGGGAGCCTGGGATGAGTCCGTCGAGGAGTTGAGTCAGGGCGGCGCGGTCGTCGGAGAGGCTGAGGGTGGTCAACTGCTCGATGGCTTGAATCAGGTTCGGGGTTGGCAAGGTCGAAGGCTCGTTGAGTCGGGAAATGTCGGGGTGTAGAGTCGGCTTGAGGGCAGAATCAGAATCCCAGAGTTCTTCCACAAGTTTTTCTCCAGGCTTGATGCCCGTGAAAATAATCTCGATGTCTTTGTGCGGTTCGAGACCCGAAAGTTTGATGAGGTCTTCGGCAAGGTCGAGGATGCGGACAGGTTCGCCCATGTTGAGGACAAAAACTTCGCCGCCGTTTTGCATGGACGAGGCTTGCAGGACAAGATAGACGGCTTCGGGGATGGTCATGAAAAAACGAACCATGTCGGGATGCGTGATGGTGACGGGTCCGCCGTTGACAATTTGATTTTTGAAAATCGGGATGATGCTGCCGCGCGAACCAAGCACATTGCCAAAGCGGACAACGGTGAAAGCACGCTGATGGCTGCGGGCGGCGTCGAGGACGATCATCTCGGCGAGGCGTTTGGTTGCGCCGTAAATGCTCGACGGGCGCACGGCTTTATCGGTGGAGATGAGTACGAAGCGTTCAGCGTTGTACGCGACTGCGGCTTGCGTGAGATTGCGCGTGCCAAGCACATTGTTGGTGACGGCTTCGACGGGGTTGGCTTCCATCAGCGAGACATGCTTGTGCGCGGCGGTGTGAAAGACCACCTGTGGCTGATGTTTGGCGAAAATGGTTTCGAGCCGCTGGGCGTTGCGGATGTCGGCAATGACGGGGATAAGTTTTAGATTTGGATAATTGCTTTGCAGCTCGAGCAAAATCTCGAAGATGGAATTTTCACCGTGACCGAGCAGGACAAGTTCTGCGGGATTGCGTCGCGCAATTTGACGGCTGAGTTCGCGCCCGATGGAGCCGCCAGCCCCCGTGACTAGAACTCGCTTGCCTTCGAGCGCCTGTCCCACTTTTTCATCATTCACGCGGACATGGTCGCGACGCAGAAGGTCGGTGATGTCCACTTCGCGCAAGCGGTTGACGCTGACCTTGCCGCCGAGCAGTTCATAAATCCCAGGCATGGTGCGCGAAGGAATATTTTTTTTGCGGCACTCGTCGTTGACAAGACGAATGATATTCCCAGGCGCGGAGGGAATGGCGATGATGACTTCATCCACCTGTTGGTTGTCGAGAATGTCGGCAAGTTTGTTTACTTTGCCGATGACCGAGACACCGTAAATCTGGTGATTCTGCTTGGCGGGGTCATCGTCGAGAAAGCCGATTGGAACGAGATTGAGCTGCGAAGGTCGTTGAAGTTCGCGGACAACGAGCGCGCCCGCGTCACCCGCGCCGATAATGAGAGCGCGTTTATTTTTTGCATTGCGGGCGGCTACAGATTGCTCCGCGAGAATCCGCAGGGCAAAGCGCGAGCCGCCGATGAGGACAAGCGAGAGCAGCCAGTCAATACCGAGAGCGGAGCGCGGCATCCCAGGCTGGAGGATTCCCGCGCTGATGAGCAGAAGCATGACGCCAGAAGTCAAGACCGAAGCGGTTGTTACAGCGACGGTAATGAGTCGCAATTCGCTGGTACTGGCATAAATCCACAGGCGGCGGTACAAGCCGAAGTAAAAGTAAACGGGGACTTTAATCAGCAGCGCCACCGCAGACATCATCAACGCGGCGGGGAAATAGAATGGGAGTTGACTCACATCCAGCCGCAAGGCAAAACTGCCCAACACCGAAACGATGATGAGGGCTAGGTCGCCAATTAAGACGAAGCGGTTGCGGACGTGGGAACGGGAAGACATTGCAAGGATGAATTATGAAGGATGAAGGATGAAAAAGGTCAAAGGTCTACATACCTGTTTACTTGTCTACCTGTTTACCATTTACGCTCCCCGCATCGCCTCCACCGCTTCCTTCACCCCATCCGCAAGCGTCACCTGTGGGCGGAATTCGAGAACGTTCATTGCCTTTTTGGGCGTGCCGATGGAACGGTAGATATCGCCTGCGCGCGGTTCGGAGTGGATGTGCATGGGGGCATCGGAAAAGATTCCGTAGAGAATATCCACAAGGTCGAGCAGGCGGGTTTCGACGCCCGTGCAGACGTTGAAGATTTGTCCAGGCGCGTCGGGGTGACGCGCGGCGAGCAGGTTGGCTTGCACCACGTCGCGCACGTTGATCAGGTCACGGCTTTGTCCGCCGTCGCCGTAAATAGTGATGGGTTTGTTGTCCAGCAGGCGGCGGATGAAGATTGGCACGGCGGCGGCGTACATCGAGTCAGGTCGCTGACGGGGACCATAGACGTTGAAATAACGCAGGGCAACCACCTCGAAGTTGAGGGAACGGGTATAAAGTTCGGCGTACATTTCGGTCACACGCTTGGAGACGGCATACGGGGATAACTGTCGAAGCGGGGTATCCTCCACGAGAGGCATGGCAGTGGAATCACCATAGACGGCGGCGCTGGAGGCAATGACGGCGCGTTTGACACCCGCCTTGCGGGCGGCTTCGAATAAAATGGATGTGCCTGTCACATTGATATCGAAGCATTCCTGCGGCTTCTCCATTGACTCGGGGACAGAAACAAAAGCCGCTTCATGAAAAATAACTTCCACACCGCGCACGGCTTCCGCAACGCGGAAAACATCGCGCAGGTCGCCTTCGATGATCTCCACGTCGAGGCCCTTCAGGTTTTCGCGCTTGCCCGATGAAAAGTTGTCGAAGACGCGGACTTCCGCTCCCTGCCTGAGCAAAGCCTGCACAATGTGCGAACCGATAAATCCTGCTCCGCCTGTGACGAGATATTTCATAATTTATGTTTCTCCAAAAACCGTCTCGAAGGTTTCGAGATAAAGCAAAGTTCATTAATTCAAACCTTCAGGACGTTGATCTGATTATCTGCCTGTTCGCCTCAGCACCGTGCCGATGGTTCGCAGGACAATGTTGAAGTCCATACCCAGAGTGCGATGCTTGATGTAATACAGGTCATATTCCAGCTTGACCATCGTTTCCTTGACGCTGGCAACGTAGCCGTAATTGATCTGCGCCCAACCCGTGAGTCCGGGCTTCACCAGCAAACGGGCGCGGTAAAACGGGATTTGCTTTTGGAACTGCGCCACCAATTCGGGACGTTCAGCACGGGGGCCCACGAGACTCATCTCGCCAGTCAACACAGTCACAAACTGCGGCATTTCATCCAGGCGGGTGCGACGCAAAAAATCACCGACCCTGGTCACACGCGGATCGTTGACCGCGGCAAGTTTGGCTTCGCCATCTTCCTCGGCATTCTGTTTCATCGAGCGGAATTTATGAATTTTGAAGACGCGCCCACCCTTGCCGAGCCGCTCCTGCGAATAGAACACGGGGAATCCACTCTCCAGCACGATTGCGAAGGCAGAGAATGGGAGAACCAGCAAAAAAATCAGCGAACCGATCAACCCGCCCGCAACATCCATCAGACGCTTGAAGAGTTCGTAAACGCCGCTCACCTGAACCTGGTCCACAAAAGAGCGGATGACCCAATCCGATTCGAGATGTTCAACCGGCACACGCTGGGTCATTTCTTCGTAGAGAATGGGCATACGAGTCACTTCGATGCCTTTTTCCTGCGCATCCAAAATTGCCTGGAAGGTTTCGCCCTTGATCTCGCCGTTGATGGCGACCACAATATCCGAGATTTGGTAATCTTCGAGGAGATCGAGCAATTTTTTACTGGTCCCCAACACGGCAAACCCATGCACCGGCTTCCCCTGCTTTTTGAGGTCGTCGTCGATAAAGCCAAGCAACAGAAAAGGCGGAGGGCTGAGTTTGCGATAAATATCGGCGAGCAAGTGCCCAGCTTTGCCAGCGCCGACAAACAACATGCGCCGCATCAAGCCCGATGAAGTGTAGAGTCGGATATAAATGGCGCGCCAGCCCAAAGTCAGCAACGAGGCAAGGAGGAGAAAAGCCCCAATCCCGATACGCGGCAGGGATGTGGGATCCTGGTTGATGGTAAATATCAGGGAATATCCCAGCAAACCGACAAGGGGAGCCACGGCAATGCCGCGCAAAGTCTTTTTCCAATTGGCAGCGGTGTGCAATTCGTACGAGTCCACCATCAACAAAAGCCAGACCAGCGGCAGGAGATAAAACCAATAGGGAATGTTAAGACTAATGAGTTGGGGGGCAAGCCTTTCGGCGCGGTCAAGGGAATATCCCCTCGTTAGCAGGTAATCCACCTTGCCGTCCACAGAG
>CAILWD010000306.1 GCA_903837815.1 uncultured Chloroflexota bacterium
CCGGGGACAAGGTCGTGCGCGGGAAGTTCCTGCAATTGTCCGTCGCGCAGCACGCGCACATTCGGCACCGACATCTTCTTGAGCGCGGCAATGGCTTTCTCGGCGCGGTATTCCTGGCTAAAGCCAAGCAGGGCATACAACGCGACGATGGAAAGGATGGCGACGGCGTTCTTTGTGTCGCCCAGCAAACCCGAGACGATAGCCGCCGCGATCAAGATCAAGACCATCGTGGCGGTCAGTTGTTCCCACAAAATTTGCAGGGGAGTCCGCCCGCCGCGTTCGATGAGTTCGTTCGCGCCATATTGTTCGAGACGGGCGGCGGCTTCGGCTTTGGTCAAGCCGCTCCTGCCGTCCGAGTTGAGGCTTGCGATGCTTTCCTGAATTTCGATGAGATGCCAGTTCATAATTTGTTGTTATCCAATTTTTTCGTTTTTATCCACGCCAGCGCGGGGATACGTTCGCGGAATTGCCAGACAAGGTACGCGCCTGCCGCAATCCCTGCCAGCGACAGGACGAGGGGAATGTGTTTCTTGATGTAGTCGCTGATGAGCATCCACTCGTGACCGAGCAGGTATCCCGCGCCAATGAAAAGTGTACACCAAATATACGCTCCAAGAAAGGTGGCAAAAAAGAATTTCGGGAAGGAAATCCTCGCCAGCCCGGCGGGGATGCTGACCAACATGCGGATGCCCGGCAGGACGCGTCCCGCGAAAATAATCCATGCGCCCCACTTCTGCATCTGTTCCTCAGCCCGCGAGAGGAGCGACAGGTCGATGCGGAAGAACTTCGCAAAGCGGTCTATCATGGGTCGTCCGCCGCTCCGCGCCACCCAATAGACAATGGATGCGCCAACCGCGCTGCCGAACCCCGCGTAGAGTCCGCCCATAAGGATGAAGCCTGGGGCGATGCCGTGACGTTCGATCAACATCCAGCCCGCGAAGGTCAGGATCAGTTCGTTGGGGGTGACGCCTGTGGCGTTCTCCAGCACCATCAAGCCGAACACGCCCATCCAGCCGAACTGGTCGAAGATGGTTTGCAGGGCAGATAGAATTGTCGCTTCGATTTGGTCGAGCATGGTTCCTCGTGATTCGCCCTGAGCGCAGTCGAAGGGCTTGTGCGATAATCGTGCTTCGACTACGCTCAGCACGGAGTAATTCATCAAATAAAAAGACCATCGCCAAAAGATTGGACGATGGTCTTGCCTTTAAAGAACAGTCGGGACCAGGTCCGTATTGTCGGCTGTTCCACCCAAACTTCGGGCGGCTACTCCCCATCGGGGGAATGCAGTGAGTATAGCGGAGATGAAATTTTTGCGGGTGAGAATCCTCTAATTTTCATGTCATTCTGAGCGACTGGAAGGAGCGAAGAATCTCCACTCGAATGAGCGAGACTCTTCGGTCGCTACGCTCCCTCAGGGTGACATTACCTCATATCGAAACCATCACCCGCGATGCCTTCAACGCGGAGCGGATCATCAAATACTCGGTGATGTTCTCGGCGGTGACGATGCCCACCAGTTGTCCGCTGTGGGTGACGGGCAGGGCGGGGATGCCTGATTCTTGAATCCGCGTCAGGGCGTTCTCTACCATCTCGTACGAGTCCACGGCGGGCGGGTCGCTGCGCATGACAGAGGAGATGGCGACGTTCTGTCCGCGCTGGGTGAGAGCGACGAGGAAATCGTCGCGGGTGACCACGCCCACCACGCGGTCATTGTCCACCACGGGGAAGTCGTGCTGGGAGCCAGACAAAATCAACTGAGACATCTGCGAGAGCGGGTCACGCGGCGAGAGGCTCTTGTAGTCTGTGAGCATGGCGCGTCCGACGGGGATGCCGCTGATGGCGTTCTTCATCTGTGTGGCGCTTGATTCCTGCGATGCGCCGATCCAGACGAAGAAGGCGATGAAGAGCAGGAAGGGATTCGAGAACAAGCCAATGAACCCGAACACCAGCGCCATGCCCTGACCGATGGCAGCGGCAATCTGTGTCGCCTTGACGTAATCCATGCGCATGGCAAGCAGGGCGCGGAGGACGCGTCCGCCGTCCATGGGGAAGGCGGGGATGAGGTTGAACAGCACCAGCGAGAGGTTGACGGTCATCAGTCTTTCGAGGAAACTGCCCGAAGCGACGGTCAGGTCGGTGAGCGGCACCAGGCTCGAGGTCAGGAAAAGGTAGGAGAACAAGACCCCAGCGATGACCACGTTCACAGCGGGACCCATCAAAGCCACCCACAGTTCTTCAATCGGCTTGTCGGGCATGCGTTCGAGCCGCGCCACGCCGCCAATTGGATAGATGGTGATGTCGCGGGTTTTGATGCCGTACTTGCGGGCGGTCAGGGCGTGACCGTACTCGTGCAGAATCACCGAGGCAAACAGCGCAAGGATAAAGCCGATGCCTTTGAGCACCTCGCCCAGGTTTTGGTGTTCAACCCAATGACTATAGCCAACCCACCCGATGAGCAGCAGGAAGGTGGCGTGAATATAAACGTCGATCCCTGCAAATTTTCCAAGTTTCCATTGCCATTTCATAGTCTAAACTCCTTGTATCATTGACGACATTGTACAGGGAATTTATAAGAAAAATGTTATAAAAATTCTATCAGGAACTATCAAATTTCGCGGGAAACGGGAACTTATAGTATTATGCCCATTGTTTTTGAAATTCCCCAAGGAGAAATTACCATGAAAAATTTTAGTTTTCAAAACCCGACCCGAATCCTGTTCGGCCGGGGCTATGAAGAAAAGGTTGGAGAGCAGGCGGCTAAATACAGCAAGAATATTCTGCTCCACTTTGGCGGCGGAAGCATCAAGGCTTCGGGTTTGTACGACCATGTGACGGATTCGCTGAAAAAGGCGGGGGTGACTTGGGTGGAGTTGGGCGGCGTCCAGCCGAATCCGCGCCTGAGTTTGGTTCATGAGGGTGTGAGGCTTTGCAAGGAACACAAGCTGGGACTAATTCTGGCTGTCGGCGGCGGAAGCGTGATCGACTCTGCCAAAGCCATTGCGATGGGTGCGGTCATCGACGGCGACGTCTGGGACTTCTACCTCGGCAAGGGCAAACCCGAAAACGCCCTGCCCATCGGCACTGTGTTGACCATCCCCGCGGCCGGCAGCGAAGCCAGTACCGGGACGGTCATCACCAACGAGGAAGGCTGGCTCAAGCGGGCAGTCAACTCCGAGTTGATTTATCCGCGCTTTTCGATTCTCAACCCCGAGCTGGCTTTTTCACTTCCCAGGTTTCAGGTGGCTTGCGGCGTGACGGACATTATGGCGCACCTGATGGAGCGCTACTTCACCAACATCACTCATGTGTCCTTCACCGACCGTTTGCTCGAAGCCACGATGAAGACCTTGATCGACCTTGCGCCGAAGGTTTTGAAGAACCCGCAGGATTACGACGCCTGGTCCGAGTTGATGTGGGCTGGAACCGTCGCGCACAATAACCTGCTCGACACGGGGCGCGTCGGTGATTGGGCTTCGCACGACATCGAACACGAAGTCAGCGGCATTTATGACATTGCCCACGGCGCAGGACTGGCGGTGACTTTTCCCGCATGGATGAAGTATGTGCTGAACCACGACTTGAACCGTTTTGTCCAGTGGTCTGTCCGCGTGTGGAATGTGGAAATGGATGTCTTCAACCCCGAAGCGGTCGCTCGCGCAGGAATCGAGAGGATGGAGGAATTCTTCCACTCGCTCGGGCTTGGCACCCGACTTTCGGATTTGGGCATCCCCGCTGACCGTATCGATGAAATGGCTGACAAATGCACAGGCGACAACACCCACACCGTCGGCAATTTCATCAAACTGGATCGTGAAGCCGTGCGCGAAATTCTCCTGCTGGCGAAGTAAAAAACGCCAGTTCGTGCCGGGCAAAGCGCATACGAGTCAAGCTTGTAATCCAACATTCTTTGAAATGACCAGCTTTGGCGGATATAAATCTGTCTTGCGAATACAGATGCAGGTAACGGGCAATATGGAGCCATACTGCCGGCGAATGATGCATGTGTAGAGAGAGACGGCCAGGGATGTGCTTCAACAGGATTCGCTTCAGGCGCGCAAATAGAGTCTCGAAGTCCAATCTCAAAATATCAATTAATTACCAATTACAAGGAGATTAACTTATGCCCACCCAACCCCTCAACCCCCACCTGCCGTTTGGCGAGAACAAGCAAGCCGACTGGTATGGCAAGGATATTTTGTCCGTCAAACAGTTCAGCCGCGACGACTTGCAGTACGTGTTCGGCGTGGCGCACGAGATGCGCGGCATGGTCGAGCGCGTCGGGACCTTCGACCTGCTGAAAGGCAAGATTCTGGCGAACCTGTTCTATGAGCCGTCCACGCGTACTTCGTCGTCGTTCACGGCGGCGATGGAACGGCTCGGCGGGTCGGTCATCCCGATCAACGAGGTGAAGTACTCGTCGGTGTCGAAGGGCGAGAGTCTGCCCGACACCATCCGCACGCTTGAATGCTACGCGGACGTGATCGTCCTGCGCCACCCCGAAACAGGGTCGGCGGCGATTGCGGCGAAGGCGGCGAAGAAACCTGTCATCAACGCGGGCGACGGCGTGGGCGAACATCCCACCCAGGCGCTGCTCGATACCTTCACCATCATGGAGGAGTTGGGCCGGCTCGACAACCTGACCGTGACCATGCTCGGTGATTTGAAATATGGTCGCACGGTGCATTCGCTGGCGCGTCTGCTCTCGCAGTTCAGTGGCATCAAGTTGAATTACGTCTCGCCCGACATTTTGCGAATGCCGAAGGAAGTGATGGATGAAGTGGCGGCGAAGGGCGTGCCTCAGGCGGAGTTTGCTTCGCTCGAAAAGGCGTTGCCCGAAACCGACGTGTTGTACGTGACCCGCGTCCAGAAGGAACGCTTTGAAGACCCCGCCGATTATGAAAAGGTGAAGGGCGCGTACGTCATCGACCCCAAAGTGATGAAAGCCGCCAAGCAGGAAATGGCGGTCATGCATCCGCTGCCGCGTGTGGGTGAGATTTCCCCCGACTTCGACGATGATCCGCGCGCAGCGTATTTCCGTCAGATGGAATACGGCTTGTACGTGAGAATGGCGCTGCTGGCGATGGTGCTTGGAAAAGCGTAGTTTCAAAAAAAGTGTCGAAATGAAAGTGTCGAGGTATCAGAGTGTCGAAGGTGTCGGTGACACTTTTGACACCTCGACACTTTGACACTCCATTTGGGGGATACTACCCAATGGTAGAATGACACCATGTCCACCGTTTCCATTCCCGCAGAATTTACCCTGCACAGAAAAAATTTATTCAACCGAACCACAGCACCCCGCTGGATTGCTTCGCACATCCGCCCATATTTGTGGATCGTCGTCATGCTGGTCGTTGGGGCAATTGGCAACGCGGCGCTCGCGGCGTACGTCCCCGTGCTGACAGGTGACGCGTTTAACGCGATGACCCAGCCCAAGCCCGACACGTCGGTATTGCTGCCTCTTGCGTTGACCATCGGCATTTCGCAAATCATCCGCGGCGTACTCCAGTTGGGACGCAACTTCGGCGCAGAACTGCTGGCACAGCACATGGAGCGAGACATCCGCGACGAGTTGTACCTGTCCCTGCTGGGCAAGAGCATGACCTTTCACAGCCTGCAACCCGTCGGTGACACGATGGCGCGCTCCACCAACGACGTGCGCGAGGTCAACTACATGTTCAGCCCTGGCGTGAATCTCGTCGTCGGTTCGTTCATGTTTTTGGTCATGCCCTTTCTTGCCGCGCCGCGTTACCATCCGTCTCTGTTGCTTACCCCGACTATTTTTGCGATCATCTATTTCATTGCGCTGGCTCGCTACCTCAAGACATTGGCGCCCATCACCGACGAAGTCCGCGCCACCTTTGGCGACATGAACACGCACTTGTCCGAGTCGCTCGACGGCGTGGAAATCGTAAAAGGTTCGGCGCAGGAAGTTGCCGAGGTGGACCGTTTCGTCTCGAATGCGCGGCGCGTGCGCGACGCCTTCGTGCGGCAGGGCGACCTTGAAGGACGCTACATCGCCATGCTGATTCTTGGCGCAGCCTACGCGGGCGGACTCACCCATGCCCTTTTGCTTTTCCGCGCGGGAGAAATCGACCTCGGAGCGGTTATCGCCTACTTCGGGCTTTTGCAACTGTTGGGCTTCCCGACCTTCACCTCAACCTGGGCGTACTCCCAAATCTCTTCGGGACTTTCGTCCGCGCGCCGCATTCTGGAGCTCATCAACCGCGAGACGCATCTCGACCAAAACGCGGCTGGACTGACCTCCGCCATGAGCGGCGAAGTCGAATTCCGCAATGTGTCCTTTGCCTACCCGACGGGTGATCCTGTCGTTCAAGATGTATCTTTCAAAGTCAAGCAGGGACAAACTGTCGCCATCGTCGGGCAGACAGGCGCGGGCAAAACCTCCCTCGTCAAGCTGATCAACCGCACCTACGACATCACTTCGGGACAGGTCCTTGTGGACGGCGTGGATGTCCGCGAGTGGAATTTGGCTTCGCTGCGTTCGCAAATCTCGATCATTGAGCAGGATATCTTCTTATTCTCGCGCTCGCTCAGCGACAACATTGCCTTCGGCAAGCCCGAGGCGGACAGAGATGAAATCATCTCCGCATCCAAAGCGGCGCAGGCAGATGACTTCATCCACGACTTCGACCAGGGCTACGATACCGTCGTCGGCGAACGCGGCGTGACTCTTTCAGGCGGACAGCGTCAGCGCATTGCCCTCGCCCGCGCCTTCCTCACCGATCCGCGTATTCTCGTGTTGGACGACTCCACCTCCGCGATTGACTCTGCCACCGAGGACAAAATCCAACGCGCCATCTCCAACGCCGCCCGCGGACGCACGACCTTCATCATCACCCACCGCCTGTCACAGATCCGCTGGGCTGATTTGATCATCGTCTTCCGCAAAGGCAAGATCGCCGCCATCGGCACACACGACGAACTGATGAAAACCTCCGAAGCGTATTCGAGGATATTTAGGGAATAACCCTTTTTGCACCGCGACACTTGCACCGTACTGCGTTTGGTGCAGTGCAGGTGAGAGCGCTAAGAACGCAAAGAAAAGATTAAAAGGTTTTTCTTAGCGACCTTCGCGTGCTTCGCGGTAAAAATTCTTAGCCAATCGTAAATCTACAATCGGAAATCGAAAATAACCATGGGCTTCTTCGCTGGACTTAACGACGAAAAATACGACCGTCAATACTCCGACCGTGAACTGACGCGGCGGATTCTTGGATTCTTCAAAACGCAGGTGGGACAACTGGGCGCCGCTTCGGTGCTGGTGATTCTACTTGCGGTGATCGGCGCGGCGCTGCCAGTGGTGGTCAGCCGCATGGTGGATATGCTCGGCGAACAGCCGTCGCTGCAAGCCATCGCCATCGTGGGCGCTATCCTGATGGGGGTGGGAATCGGCTTGTGGGGACTGAACTGGCTGAGGCGGAGTCTGATCGTCCGCGCGGTGGGAGATGTCGTCCTCGACTTGCGCGCCCGCGCCTTCCGCGCCGCGGCGGAGCATGACCTCTCGTTCTACGACCAGTTCTCGTCGGGGAGAATTGTCTCGCGCATCACGTCCGACACCAACGAGTTCGGTCAACTGATCGTCATCATCACCGACGTGGTTTCGCAAATCGTCCAAGCCGTGATCCTCGGCGTGGTGCTCTTTCGCACCGACTGGAAACTTTCGTTGTTGCTGCTTTCGTTTTTGCCCGTCATCTTCGCCGTCGCGGCTGGATTCCGCGCTCTGGCTCGGCAGGTGACCAAACGCGGGATGAAAGCCATGTCCGACGTCAACGCCGCAATCAAGGAGACCATCAGCGGCATTTCAATTGCAAAGAACTTTCGGCAGGAGGAAAGCATCTTCCTCTCGTTCGACGAGTCGAATCAGCAGTCGTACAGGGTCAACATTCGGCGCGGATTCGTGCTTTCGCTGGTCTTCCCCACGCTCAACGCGCTGTCTGGGATTTTCGTCGGCGTCCTGATCTACGTCGGCGGGATGAGCGCCGAGCAGGGACTGGTCAGCATCGGCGCGTGGTATCTCTTCATCATGAGCCTCGACCAGTTCTTCTTCCCCGTCCTCAACCTGACTTCGTTCTGGGCGCAGATTCAGGGCGGGCTTTCGGCGGCGGAGCGTGTCTTCGCCTTGATCGACGCCGACCCGAACGTGATCCAGACCGAAAAGCTGGATGTTCCCCGCTTGAAGGGCGAAGTGCGCTTCGAGGATTTCGACTTCCACTACACCGACAACGAGCCGATTCTGCGCGGCTTCAATCTGAGCATCCAGCCTGGGGAGACTCTCGCTTTGGTCGGGCACACAGGCGCGGGGAAGTCGTCGATTGCGAAGTTGATCGCGAGATTCTACGAATTCCAGGGCGGACGACTGCTCATCGACGGGCGCGACATCCGCACCTTCGACCTGATCCAATACCGCCGCCAACTGGGAATTGTTTCGCAAGTCCCGTTCCTTTTCTCAGGGACGGTTGCGGACAACATCCGCTACGCCATGCCTGGCGTGCCCGAAGCCGAGATGTTGAAACTGGCGCGGAGAATCGGCGACGGCGAATGGCTGGAGACCCTGCCCGACGGCTTGCACACCAGCGTCGGCGAGCGCGGCAACCGCCTCTCGATGGGACAACGTCAACTGGTGGCGCTTATGCGCGTGCTGGTGCAAAACCCCGCCATCTTCATCCTCGACGAAGCCACCGCCAGCATCGACCCGTTCACCGAATGGCAAATTCAGCAGGCGTTGAATTTGATTCTCAAAAACACCACCAGCATCTTGATTGCGCATCGCCTCTCCACCGTCAAAGCCGCCGATAGAATCGTCGTCATGCAAAAAGGCGCCATCATCGAGCAGGGAAATCACGACGGGCTGTTAAGTCAAAACGGTCACTATGCCGAGTTGTACAACACTTATTTCAGGCATCAGAGTCTGTCGTATGTGGAGGAGGGGAGGAAATGAGGGCGGAAGGGGAGCCAGAGATGGGAAAGCCCGAGGTCGTTGTCCGCTGGTAGAGAGGGAGGATACTCTTGCCTGTTTACTTCTTGCCTGCCCTATTCACCCAGGGCGTACGCAGCAATCGAAAAAGCGTTTGCCACATTGAATGAGCGTTTTTGTCCATGCATGGGGATATGGAAGATGTGCTCCGCAAGATCGAGCAGTCCGGGGTCGACGCCTGTTACCTCGTTGCCGACGATCAAAACAACCCTGTCCGCGTTCATGGTTTTGAATTTGGGCAACTCAACCGATCTTTCATTCTCTTCCAAAGCCAGAATCATCCAGCCTTCCTTCTTCAAACCCTCGACCAGTTGTGCCGCATTGGAATGATACGACCAGGCGACATACTCTTCGGCGCCGAGTGAAGTCTTTTGCACAGCATCCGACTCGGGCGTGGGCGTGATTCCGCACAGGTAGGCGCGACCGAATCCGAACCCATCCGCCGAACGCAGGATCGACCCCACATTCCACGCCGAACGGATATTGTCCATTAAAACCGCCTTCATCCATCCCTTCCCAGTTCGTTTCCTGTCGTTCGTTATTTCTGCTCCCATCTCTTTCCTCACCACCACCTCCGTTTCCCCCAAACATTTCGGGCAGCGTGCGCCGAAGGAATGACCCTCCATCAGCGGGTAACGCAGGCCGCAACTCCGGCAGACGCGAATTTCGAAAGATGACACAGCCATATTCCGATTATATCCCCGCTCCCTTGACTCGCCGAACCGCTCGAATCCCCCAAATCCTCATCAGGCGGTAAAATTAAACATGCAATCCACCCACCGGCTTGTCCCCGAATTCATCTACCAAAAATATCGTGCGGGCGAGGTCTTTGGTACATTTCAGGGCGCGGCGATGTTCGCCGACCTTTCGGGATTCTCCACCATGACCGATGTGCTCTCTGCGTATGGCGCACACGGCGCCGAAGTCCTTGCGGACATGATGCGGGTGGTATTCGAACCGCTGGTAAACTCGGTGGAGGCGCAGGGTGGGTTTGTCATCGGGTATGCGGGCGACGCTTTCAACGCGGTCTTTCCCGCCGAAAAGGATGAAATTGGGACCATGCAATGCTGTCTGGCGGCGGCATGGGAGATGCAGTCATACGCCAAGTCCCGTCCGCTGGTCAGCACCCCCTACGGAGATTTTCACATCCGCGTCAAGATTGGTATTGGCTTTGGCTCGACTACCTGGCAGATTTTCAAATCCATCAACGGCAGGCACGCCAGTTACTGGTTCCGTGGTCAGAGTCTAAACGGCGCGGTGGAGGCAGAGGAATCCGCCCAGGCGGGCCAGGTGGTGGCAGACCCGATTTCCTACCGCCTGTTGCAGGATGTCATCTCGGTTGTCACCCCGCTGGGAAATCACTTTCTGATCGAAGAAATTCGCGAAGCAGAATTGCCCGCGCCCCAGCCCATTCCCCCGCTTCAGCCTGTGGATGAACTCGTCGAGGCGTTCTTTGTCGAAGCTGTGACCAGACTGCCGATTGCGGGCGAGTTCCGTCAGGTGGTGAATCTTTTTATCGACATTCCCGCCGGAATATCGGATGCGGCCCTCATCAAGCCGTTTATGGAGACGGTCTACCTTTTGCAGGAGCAATACGGCGGGTTCTTCCTCCGCCCCGATCTCGGCGATAAGGGCTTTAATCTGCTGATGTTTTGGGGAGCGCCAATCGCCCATGAAAACGATGTGGACCGCGCCTTGAACTTCCTCATCGAGCTTTCCACGCGGACAGGCATCACCCTGCGGGCGGGAATTTCCTATCAACTGGCTTACACGGGCTTCATCGGCTCCAGCCGGCGCGAAGATTACACCGCCTACGGTTGGGGCGTGACCCTCGCGGCGCGGATGATGGCGCGTGCAGCCATGGGCGAATACTGGATGGGCGAGGAAACCGCCCGCCGCGCCGCAAAGCATTTCAACATCAGACCGTTGGGCGAATACACATTCAAAGGGTTCAAGCAGAAACAAAGGGTCTTCGCC
>CAILWD010000307.1 GCA_903837815.1 uncultured Chloroflexota bacterium
ATGTCTCGAAAATTGTGAAAGCCTTGAAATAGAATGTATCCTCACATCCATCATCAAACCGACAAACCCATTCTCGACGTGCGCGATGTATCCGTCCGATATAACGGACGTGTCGCGCTCGACAATGTTACCTTTCACCTGCACGTCGGTGAACGCGTTGCGGTGGTGGGACCAAACGGCGCGGGAAAAAGCACCCTGTTCAAGGTTGTCTCTGGTGTGCTGCAACCCAACAGCGGAGAGGTGACGATTTCAGGTTCCAAACCAGCCGTCCATAGTTGCATTGCCTACATCCCCCAGCGCAGTCAGGTGGATTGGAAGTTCCCTGTCAGCGTGGCGGATGTGGTGATGATGGGACGTTCTGCGATACTGGGGCCGTTCAACTTTCCAAAGAAGCATGATTGGGATTTTGTGAATCACGCGCTTGAAATCGTAGAGTTGGGAAATCTGTCCAAGCGGCAGATTAACCAGTTGTCGGGCGGACAGCAGCAGCGGATGTTCATCGCGCGCGCGCTGGCGCAGGAAGCAGAGTTGATGTTGATGGATGAGCCGCTCACAGGTCTCGACACGCCCGCGCAGGAAGGGTTGCTCGATCTGCTGGATACCCTGCGCGAACAGAAAGTCACCGTGATGGTTGCCACCCATGACCTTGAACAAGCGGCAAAACATTTTGATCGGATCATGCTGTTGAATAAAAAAATCGTGGCATTTGGCGGCGCGGCGGAAGTTCTTCATGCGGATAATTTATTATCCGCTTACGGAGGTAGATTTCGGACAGTAGAAGGACGGGAGGGTCTGCTGACAATAGATGACTCATGCTGTGATGAAGGAGAACACGGTTAGATTTACGATTTGTGATTGACGATTTACGATTGAGGAGATTGGCATGGACGAAAAGACTTTCAAGGCTCGCACGAAGAAATTGGCTGTTACCATCATCAAGCAGGTTGAAAAAATGCCCCGTTCCCTTGCAGCAGATGTGATTGGGAAACAGGTAATTCGTTCAGGCACTTCCATCGGTGCGAATTATCGTGCCGCGTGCCGCGCAAAATCCACGCCCGACATGATCAACAAAATGAAAATCGTCGAAGAGGAAAGCGATGAGACCCAATATTGGCTTGAACTTTTGGTCGAAGCAGGTCTTGCCCCCAAAGACCAAATCGCCAGCCTCTACAAGGAAACAGATGAAATTCTTGCCATGACCGTCGCTTCCATCAAAACCCTTCGTAATCACAAACCAATCGTAAATCCAAAATCGTAAATCCAAAATCAAATGATCTTCCTTCTCGAACCTCTCAAATATGAATTTATGCAGCGCGGAATGATCGCGGCTGTGCTGGTTGGAATCGTCTGCGCCGTGGTCGGGACGTATGTTGTGCTGCGCGGCATGGCATTTTTCGGCGACGCGCTCGCGCACACCATCCTGCCTGGAATTGCAGTCGGGTATCTCATCACAGGCGGCGCGCGGGACACGTTGTTTTGGTGGGCGCTGGGGACAGCCGTCATCGCCGCGTGGGGAATCGGCGCGATCAGCAAGCAGGCAGAGATCAAGGAGGACACGGCAATCGGCATCATCTTTGCGGGGATGTTCGCGCTCGGCATCGCGCTGATTTCCACCGTCCGCAGTTATGCCGTGGACTTGAGTCACTTTTTGTTTGGCGATGTGTTGGGCGTCTCGGCGCAAAACTTGTGGATCATCGCCATCTTTGCCGCGCTCATTCTGCTGACGGTTGCCGCCTTCTACAAGGAATTCCTCACCCTTTCGTTTGACCCTGTCCTCGCGGCGACCCTGCGCCTGCCCGTGAATCTGCTCAATAACCTGTTGCTGGGATTAATTGCCGTGACAGTGGCCGTTTCACTTCAAACCGTCGGCGTGGCATTGATGGTCGCCATGCTGGTCACGCCCGCCGCGACGGCATATCTGCTCACAAATCGCCTGTGGGTCATGATGGCGCTCGCCGCGGTTCTGGCTTCACTGGCGGGCGTGATCGGCTTGTATCTTTCCTATTACCTGAGCATTGCCTCAGGCGCGGCAATCGTGCTCACGACTACTGCGTTTTTCCTGCTGGCGTTTTTGTGGAAAAAGGTCAAGCGGGTATGACGCCCGAAAGAGCCAAGACCTTCGATTTCTCGGGGGTCTTTTTTTGTGTAAAATACAACTCATGCGAAACAAACTCCTCCACACCCTCTTTGTGCTGACATTCATCCTCTCGGCATGTTCCTCCATTGCGCCCGAACCAACCACAACCGCTAGCGCGACCGCCACATTGATTCCCGCCGCAACTGCCACCCTGCCGCCCACGAACACACCCGAACCGACCGCCACCCCCGTGCCTGTGCTCGAACGCGCAAAGTACACGCTGGACACCGCCATTGACTATGACGCGCACACGGTCACAGTCAACGAGAAGATTCTGTATCCCAACCTGACAGGCAAGCAACTCAACACGCTAGCGCTTGCCGTTGTCCCCAACCTGTGGAGCGGAAGTTTCACCATGACAGGGCTGGCGCTCAACGGGACACCCATCACCACCTACACCCTCGACGGTCAGCGGTTGGATATTGCCCTGCCCGATTTCTTCAAGCCCAACGAGGTGATGACGATTGACTTGCAATTCAATCTCGTCCTGCCATTTGCCGAACAGGAAGACCCCAGCGTTTCGCGTCCGCGCATTTACGGCTACACCAAGCGACAATTGAATCTTACCAACTGGTATCCGTTTGTTGTGCCATATATCAACGGGGAATGGGTTTTGCATGAACCCTGGTATTACGGCGAACATCTGGTTTATGACGCCGCCGATTACGAGGTGAACGTCCGCTTTGCCGACCCGGCCACCGTGCCGACTGTCGCCGCCAGCGGATTGCCCGAAGCGGGCGAAGGCTTCACCCGCTACACCATCACGTCCGCGCGGACGTTTGCCCTGGCTGCCAGCCGCGAGTTCCAAGTCGCCACGCGAAGCGTGCAGGTTGGAGATGGGAATGTGACTGTCTCCAGTTATTATTTCCCGTTCTTTGAATTTGCGGGACAAGCCGCCCTGCAAGCCAGCGCGGAGGCTCTCAGCGTGTACAGCGCCCGCTATGGAGCGTATCCGCACAAGACGCTTTCGCTGGTGATGGGCGACTTCAACGACGGCATGGAGTATTCGGCGTTCTTTTACCTCAGCCGCGACTTTTACAGCCTGTATGATGGCACATCCGCCAACTATCTAACCTTCGTCGCCGTGCATGAGACTGCGCATCAATGGTGGTTCGAGCAGGTCGGCAATGATCAAGCCATGCAGCCCTGGCTGGATGAATCGCTTTGCACTTACTCGGAACGCATTTACTACGAAAATATCCATCCCGACCTCATCAACTGGTGGTGGTCATACCGCATTGACTTTTACAACCCGCAGGGCTTTATAGACATTCCCATTTACGACGG
Organism: uncultured Chloroflexota bacterium; assembly: GCA_903837815.1. Taxonomy (GTDB): domain Bacteria; phylum Chloroflexota; class Anaerolineae; order Anaerolineales; family Villigracilaceae; genus Villigracilis. Next base: position 3,425 of record CAILWD010000307.1, read on the forward strand.
AGAGGGCTTCCGCCCCTACACTAACGCCGCCTATTTTCAGGGAGCGCACTTCCTCGACGAACTCCGTGCCCGCATTGGCGACGAAGCCTTCTTTGCTTTCCTGCAAGACTACCTTGCACAGAGTCGCGGAAAAATCGTCACCACCAACGACTTCTTCCGCATCCTTGCCACACATACCAGTACCGACTACTCCGACATTGTCCGCCAGTACTTCCGAAACATCTATTAATGAACCAGCCGCGCAATAAACATTCCGCATTCCGCATTTTGCATTTTGCATTCCTAACTGTATTTTTGCTTTCCTGTTCCGCCCCCACCCCCGCCGCACCCGTCTTCCCGACCTTCATTCTGGTGACTCAAGACCCCAACGCGCCGCCCACATCCACGCCTTTCCAACCTTCGGGAGAGATGGCTTCGCCCCTGCCGACTTTTACTGCTTCCGCGATTCCTTCCCTCACACCGACTTCTACTCTCACGCCGATTCCAACGCTGACGGCGACTCTCACCCCCATCCCGCCCACGCCGACGGCTTCGCCTGCTCCTGTTTCGACGATTGTTCCCCCGCCTTCAAATCCCTCGCGGACCAATTACATCCTCTCTGCCACATTGGACTTCGACGCGCACACTCTCGACGCAGATGAAACCATCCGCTATTACAACACGACGGGAGTCGCGCTCTCGGACATTGTTCTTTCCGTCCAGCCCAACCGTTACGGCGGAGCATTTTCCCTGCTGGCGGTTTTTCAGGATAACGCGGCGCTGACCAATTACTCGCTCAACGACCAGCGCCTGACCTTGAATTTGTCCCAACCGCTCCAGCCAGGCACAGCCACCACACTGGGAATCAAGTTCAAGATCAACATCCCCGCCAAATCCAACGAGGGACTCTTCGGTTACGACTTCAACCAAATTGATTTAGTCGATTGGTATCCCTTCATCGTGCCGCGCGAAGCGTCGGGTGGATGGGTCTTGCACGACCCCATGCCCTTCGGTGAACATCTCGTTTACGATGTTTCGGACATCGAACTCAACCTCAAAACGGGCGCGGATGTGGTGGTCGCTGCCAGCGCCCCCGCCGAACCAACCGGCGACTGGACTCGCTACCGACTCTACGGCGCGCGCGCGTTCACGCTTTCAGCCAGCGACGAATTTCTCGTAGCAGAATCAGCCGTCGGGTCGGTCAAGATCCGCTCGTATTATTTCGACGGCTATCAGGCGGCGGGCGAGGGAATCCTCTACGCGGCAGTGCAAGCCGTCAGCATTTACTCGCTCAAATTCGCGCCTTATCCCTACGAGACTCTTGCCATCGTCCAGACCGACATCCACGACGGAATGGAGACGGACGGGCTGGTTTTCATTGCCTCGGATTTTTACGGGCAGTTTGGCGGCGGCGCGAAGAACAACCTCGTCTCGATTGGCGTGCATGAGATTGCCCATCAATGGTGGTACGGACTCGTCGGTAACGACCAGGCGATGGAACCCTGGCTCGACGAGATGATGGCGACCTACAGCGAGCGGATTTTCTACGAGTTCAACTATCCGCGCTACGGCGATTGGTGGTGGCAGTTCCGCGTGGATTACTTCAAGCCGACGGGCTACGTGGACACGCCCATCTACAGCGGCGGCACGTTCCGCGCCTACACCAACGCTGTTTACCTGCGCGGCGCACACTTCATGGAGGACTTGCGCGTGCGGATGGGCGATGATAATTTCTACGCCTTCCTCAAAGATTACGCCGCCCGCTATTCCCGCGGACGAGTGACCAGCGCCGACTTCTTCGCCACGGTCCGCGCCCACACCACCGCCGACCTGAGCGATATCATCGCGGATTATTTTTCAACTTCGTATTAATTGGAGTCCAAAGTCTCCTGACTTTGGATTTCCAACGACTGGAGTCGTTGGACTCCGATAATAATCCTCGACGCATGTGGAGATTGCTTCGCCGCAGAAGGCAAGAGCGCGGCTCGCAATGACATCTGTATGATTATATGAACAGACCCTACACCTTTATCAACGTTGCCATGACGGCAGACGGAAAAATCGACACCTTCGAGCGCAAGGGCGCGGCGATTTCATCCAAACAGGATAAGCAGCGCGTGGATGAACTTCGCGCCGCCGCAGACGGAATCCTCGTCGGGGGAAAAACGCTCCTCGAAGAGAGTCCCAAGCTGACGGTGAAGAGCGAAGCGCTGCGCGAGGACAGAGTCAGGCGCGGGCTGTCGCCGAATCCAATTAAGGTGGGAGTCGTCTCAGTGGCAGACATCCCGCTCGAATCGGATTTTATAAAAACAGGCGATACGCGGGTGGTAATATTTACCACGTCACAGACATCTATAAGCCAGATTGAAATCCTGCGCGCGGCTGGCGTGGAAGTTTTTACGCATGACGCGCCGCGTGTTGACCTGAACAGGATGATGCTCACGTTGAAAAAAATCGGCGTCGATCACCTGATGGTGGAGGGCGGCGGCACGATGAATTTCGAGTTGATCCGTTTGGGACTCGTGGATGAGATCATGCTGTACGTTGCGCCGATGATCTTTGGCGGCGCAAACGCCCCGACCCCTGCCGATGGGCTTGGACTTATGCGAAGCGACGCCATTGCTTTGAAATTGCAAAATATTGAGCCGCACAAAGACGGCGGAATTGTTTTACGATACAAATTGCAGGGATGGGTCTCAGACCCATCCCTACGGAGGAAACCATGACCACATCAACACACGAACAAATCAAACTCATGCTCGAGGAAACTGCCTGCGCGGGATGCGAGGGCATCCACAGGAATTTTGTCTGCGTGCATATCGAAGCGATTGCCGAACTTCCCTCGCGTTTTGGCGATTTTCACATCGTCGCCTTTTCCAACAATCAGGACGGCAAGGAGCACGTCGCCATCATCAAGGGCGAAGTCTTCGGCGCGGCAGACGTCCCTGTGCGCCTGCATTCCGAATGCCTGACGGGCGACGTGGTTGGCTCGCTGCGCTGTGACTGCCGCGACCAACTCGAAGCCGCGTTGAAAAAGATCGGCGAGATGGAGAAGGGCATTGTCCTCTATCTCCGCCAGGAGGGACGCGGCATCGGGCTGACCAACAAGATCCGCGCCTATAGTTTGCAGGACAAGGGCTTGGACACGGTCGAGGCGAATCTCGCGCTTGGCTTCCGCGACGATGAACGCGATTACGCCGTCGCCGCGCACATGCTCCACGCGCTGCAAGTCCAATCTGTTCACCTGATGACGAACAACCCGAACAAGATCGCCCAACTCGAAAAATATGGCGTCACAGTCAGTCAGCGCCTGCCGCACATCCTGCCCACCAACGAGCACAATCGCTTTTACCTCGAAACCAAAGCCGCCAAGTCGGGTCACATGATCGACTTCCACGGCAAGGAACACCTGCCCGAACAGAGCGACCATACGCTGGTTGAAGGTATGGCGCAGGTCGAAGGTTGAAAGTCGAAGGTCAAAAGATGAAAACGGTTGTTGTGACAGGCGCGACAGGCGCGCTTGGAAATTTGGTCGCAAAGACTTTTGCGGAACAGGGACACAACCTTGCCCTGCTTGACAGGGATTCAGCCAAACTGGATTCCCTCACCCGTGACTTGAATCTGCCCACCGAGCGACTCCACACCCAGGTCGTTGACCTGCTCGATGCGTCTGCGGTGCGGGACTCAACCGAAGCGGTTCTTTCCAAATTTGGCGGAGTCCACGCCTTGATTCATCTCGTCGGCGGCTGGACGGGCGGGGTGACCATCCCCGAAGCCAGCGCGGACGATTTCCAGTCCATGCTTAACCAACATGCCTGGACGACCTTTCACCTGCTCCAGTCGTTTGTTCCGCATATCGCCGCCAACAAGTGGGGACGGGTGATGATCGTCTCGATGCCCGTCACGGTGAAACCTTCCGCGAAGATGGCGCTGTACGCCGCCGCAAAATCCGCGCAGGAGAGTCTGGTACTGACCCTCGCCGAAGAATACAAAGACAGCGGGTTGACCGCGAACGTGATCCACGTCAAATCCATTGATGTTAAAGGTGAAGGCAAGGGAACCACGCCCGCAGAAATTGTCTCTGCCATGACCTACCTGTTTTCAGACGGCGCGGCAAAGGTCAACGGGGCGCGGCTGCCGTTGTATTGATGGCTGGATAACCCAAAAACTGTGGTAAACTCTCGTCCGCTCTCAACGGAGAGTAAATTCTCTGGGAAGTTGTTTTGATCACTCTGGACTACAAGCCCGATGAAGTTTGGTCGGGCTTTTTTGTTGGGCGGGTTGACCTGAAAAGGTGAATCTGATTGGCAGGAAGAAAGTTAAGCGGAGTCATCGAAACATCCCGCAATGATGTCATTGCGAGGGCGTTAGCCCGAAGCAATCTCCTGTAAGTTTGGGATTGCGTCGTCGGAAAAACACACCCTCCTCGCAATGACGAAAAGGACTAAGATGACAACCGATTTTTCTTCTCTCAACCTGCGTGACGAGATCATGCAGGCGATCACTGAACTCGGCTATGCCGAGCCGACCCCCATTCAATCCGGCATGATTCCGCTCATGCTCACCGGCGCGGACGTGATCGGTCAAGCCCAGACCGGCACCGGCAAAACCGCCGCCTTTGCCCTCCCCATTCTCCAAAACTTCAAACATCAACAACATCCGCAGGCGTTGGTGCTTGCGCCCACCCGCGAACTTGCTTTGCAGGTCGCCGACTCGATGGTTGAGTACGGCAAATATTTGCGCGCCCGCGTCCTCGCCGTTTATGGCGGACAACCCTACAGCCCGCAGATCAACAGCCTCAAGCGCGGCGTGGACATCGTTGTTGGCACGCCGGGGCGCTTGAACGATTTGCTGGAACGCGGCGTCCTCAACCTGAGCGAAATCAAAACCGTCGTCCTCGACGAAGCCGACGAAATGCTCAACATGGGCTTCATCGAGGAAGTCGAAAAGATTCTGGCGACGACCCCGCCTGAGCGGCAGACTTCCCTGTTCAGCGCCACCATGCCCGCGCGGATTCGCAAACTGGCAGATGGCTTCATGCGCGACCCGCAGTCGGTGATCGTCAAAAAGAGCACTCTTACCCTTTCGACCACCGAACAGCGCTATTATCTTGTCCACGAGAACGACAAGACCAATGCGCTGACCCGCCTCTTCGAAATCGAACCCATTCACAGCGCGTTGATCTTCGCCCGCACGCGCGCCGAGACCAGCACCCTCGCCAATGAACTGGTCGTGCGCGGAATCCCAGCCGAAGCCATTCACGGTGATTTGGATCAGAATGCCCGTGAGCGCGTGCTGGGACGTTTCCGCGCCAACCAACTCAAAGTGCTGGTTGCCACCGATGTCGCCGCGCGCGGGTTGGACATCGACGATATTTCGCACGTCTTCAACTATCACCTGCCCGACGATGCCGAGGTATATGTCCACCGCATTGGTCGCACAGGACGCGCCGGTAAGACGGGGATTGCCATCACCCTGCTTTCGCCGCGTGAAAAGCGCCGGATGCGTGAAGTGGAAGCGTTGACCAAGCAGGTCGTCACAAAGATGGAACTGCCCACCACGACTGAGGTCATCCGTCACCGCGAATCGAAGACTGTCGAAAACCTGAAAGTCTGGCTGGGGCGTGGACGTTTCAAGCGCGAACTGGAAATGGTGCAGGAACTGATTGAAGCCGGTCACGACCCGATCAACATTGCCGCAGCCGCCATCAAGATCGCCCGAGCCGACGAGAAACAGCGCCCGATTGCCGAAGTGTCTGAAGTGAAGGCGGAGTTTACCCGCAAGCCAGAGCGCGGTTTTGGACGAGACTCGAAGGGTGGTAAACCTGCTGGCAGGCGTGAGTTTGGTCAGAAGCCCGGTCGCCGTGACGCGCACGAGGAGGGGATGATCCGCTTGAAGATCAACAAGGGCAAGGCGCACAACATCCGTCCCAACGATATTGTTGGACAGATCGCCTTCCACGCCAACATCCCCGGCTACACCATCGGCAAGATCCGCATCGAAGACAAGACCAGTTTTGTGGATGTGCCGGAGGAGTTCGTGGAGCAGGTGCTCAAGCAGAGCGGCAACTACAAGGTCGGTAAAGAGAAGTTCAGCGTGGTGAAGTCGTAGGAAACCGCTCCGATAATTGACGGCGTGATTTCATTGACATATCCTCATCCGCGTGATAAAGTTATGTCCTACACGGATACCAGTAAGTTCGCTTTGGAAGTATAACCATCGGCTCATGGGTAAAAGTCCATGAGCCGTTTTGTTTTGTCTGTTCTGGCGAAAGAACCGGGTCCTCCAAATTTTTTACTTGCCTAAGGAGGCAAACAATGTCAGAACGTATTACAGGAACGGTCAAATGGTTCAACGGAAGCAAGGGCTACGGCTTTCTTGCCCGCGAAAGCGGCGCGGATGTCTTCGTCCACTTCTCGGCGATCCAGGGCGACGGTTTCAAAAACCTTGAAGAAGGACAGAAAGTCGAATTCACCGTTGAGAAAGGCCCCAAGGGTCCGCAGGCTACCAACGTAGTTGTCGTCAGCTAACTCGATCTGAATACGAAAACTCCCCGGGATGAAAGTCTCGGGGAGTTTTTTGATTCTTGTCATATGTTGTTGCGAGGGCGTTCGTGTTCTTCGCCCGAAGCAACCTCCGTCTATTGGGAGATTGCTTCGCCGCCAAAGGGCAAGGGAGGCGGCTCGCAACGACATCTATTTTGCGATGATTCTATTTGCCTTTTCTTGCCGCCAGCGCCGCGCCGACGATGCCCGCTTGATTCAACAACTGGGCGGGGATGACGGGCGTTTCAATTGTCAGCAGGGGCAGGAATTTTTCGTGTTCCTTGCTGATTCCGCCGCCGACGATGAACTGGTCGGGCCAGAAGAGTTTTTCCATGCACTTCATGTATTTGTTCAGGCGCTTGGCGTACTTGCGCCACGAGAGGTCTTCGCGTTGGCGGGCGGCATCCGAGGCGCGGAATTCGGCGTCCTCCCCGTCGATTTCGAGATGACCAAACTCGGTGTTGGGGAGCAGATGTCCGCGGTGGAAGATGGCAGTGCCGATACCCGTTCCCAAAGTCAGCATGATGACTGTGCCGGGCTGTCCGCGTCCCGCGCCGAAGGACATTTCCGCCAGTCCTGCCGCATCCGCATCGTTGACGAGGGTGCAGTCGCAGCCGGTGATTTTGGTGAAGAGCGCATCTGCATTGACGCCGACCCACTTGTCCGAAATATTTGCGGCCATCGTGGTGACGCCTGCTTTGATGGGTGCGGGAAAGCCGATTCCGATGGGGCCATCCCAGTTGAAGGATTGAGCAATCTGTTTGACCACTTCCGCAATGGGTTCAGGTTCCGCCTTTTTGGGGGTCTTGATGCGAATCCGTTCCGCGAGAAGTTCCCCTGTTTCGATATCCACAGGCGCGCCTTTGATGCCCGATCCGCCTACGTCAATTCCGAGAATTTGCATGGTCTGTTCCTGAGTTTGAATTTTTATAAATTGCATTTTACGGCAAAACCCGATGAACGCAATGGTTATTTTGTTTTTTCGTTGTAATCGCATAGCTCCCGAATTGGGCATTGCGGGCAATCGGGTTTGCGCGCCCCGCAAACTTCGCGCCCAAGCCGAATCAAATTGAGGTGGGCGGCGTAATACGTTTCAGGGGGAAAGACAGATTCCAGGTGTGGGTGCGCCTGTTCCACGGTCATTTTTTCGGGACGCAGGCCAATGCGTCCACTGACGCGGTAGATGTGCGTATCCACCGGGAAGGCGGGCATGTTCAGCGAGAAACACAGGACGATGGCGGCGGTTTTTGGCCCCACGCCGTTGAATTTTGTCAGCCAGGCGCGGGCTTCTTCGAGGGGCAGGTTTGCCAGAAAGCCGAGGTTGAGCGAGCCTCGCTCGTCTGTGATGGAACGCAGAACCTGCTGGATGCGCGGACCTTTCTGGTTCGCCAGCCCGGCGGGACGGATGGCTTCGATGACTTCCTGTGGATTTGCATCGCGCACCTGTTCCCAGGTGGGGAACTTTGCCCGCAGGGAGTTGAATCCCCGGTCGCGGTTTACGTCATTTGTGTTCTGCGAAAGGATGGTGGAGACGAGTTCGTCGATGGCGGGCAGGGGCGTGCGCCAGACCGGCTCTCCGAAGACCGCAATCAATTTTTTGTGGATGGCAAGGGCGCGTTGCTGCAATTGTTTCATGCAAGAAGATCGAACACAGGATGGGATTCGCCGGTATGAAGCCCGGCGTAATTGGTCAACTCTTTCGAGGGGCCGAAACCGGAGAGGGTTTTCAATTGGGCTTCGTCCAATGCGTTCAACTGGCGCAGGATTTCGATGGCAACCGCAGGCCGCACGCGATTGCTGGAAACAAGCTCGTTGTCCATGTGCGCCGCGTCGCCATCCACAATTTTCATGGCAATGCCTACGCCGTTTTCGCCGTACACACCGGGCATCAACCCGACGATTTGGAAGCCTTCCGCGCCGCGTTTGGTGACGATTTTTCCCGCGCCGGCTTTCATCAATTCGGTGTCGAACTCGCCGTGATTGGCGACCATTTCAGGATAAGCCGTCATGGCGGCTGTGACTTTCTTGCAGGCGGCGGCGCGAGTCTCGTTCGATCGGCGCGGGTCGCAGAGGCGCGCCATGCCGAGGGCGGCGTTGAACAAGGGCAGGGCAAAATTCGGCGCGGAACAACCGTCAACTCCGAGTTCGATGTCTTCTTTTTCGATGCCGCACATTTCCGAAATCACGGCCAGGATGTCCTGCTGGATGGGGTGCGACGGGTCGAGATAATTCTCCAGTGGAAGCCCGCGCATTTTGGCGCAAGCCAGCATGGCGGTGTGTTTGCCGGAACAGTTGTTGAAGTTGGCGGTCGGTTTGATATCCTGTTTAATGACCGTCCTGAACATGTCCGCGTCGCCGGGCAGGTGGGGACCGCATTGCAAATAACGCTCTTCGACACCGATGCGCGCCTGTATTTCACGCACGGTATCGAGGTGTATTCTCGCGGTCTCGTGCGAGGCGCAGGAGATGGAGAGTTCCTTTTGGGTGTAGCCGAAATGCTCCACGCCGCCGCGTTCGACAAAAGGCAGGATCTGGAACGGCTTGGCTGATGAGCGCAAAAAGGCGACCAGGCGCGGGTCGCCCCAGGAATGCAGGAGTTTCCCCGTTGAATCCACCACGGCAATCGAGCCAAAATGTACCGCTTCCACGATCTTTGCGCGGGCCAATTCCAAAACAGGTTGGGATGTTGTCATTTACTGGCTTTCGTTCATCTGTCCCGAAACCTGGCTGGGGCGCGAGTTGTAGTGAAGCAGCCCGTAGCGCAGGCGCTGCGCAAATTGTTTTTGGCGGGCGGCTGGGGCTTTGAACCAGGTCAGGAGCGGAGCAATCATCTTTTCGATCGCGGCTGGGTTCGGCTTCTTGGCGGCAATCTTGTCGATTTTTCCCTGGACGTGTTTGATGAAATCCAATTGGGTTTTGACAATGGCGCTGGTCACCACGCCGCCGCGCCCACTGATAATGGTGTACCCCTTAAATTCCGGGTCGAGCAGGAGGTTAAGCGAGTCGATCCAGTCTGCAAGGTGGGCGCCCGCAAGGAAGGGCGGTTGATTCTTTAATACCGCATCGCCGACGAAGACAACTTTTTCTTCGGGCAAACGAACCCAGATCGAGCCGCTGGACGGCCCCGGATGATGTTCCAGCAGAACGGGTGCGCCCCCCCAGTGCAGGGTCATTTGTTCGAGGAAGGAGATTTCGGGCGGAACCCAGCGGACGCTTCCCAGGCCGGGGATGGATTCCCATTCTGCGCCTGTTTCCTCTCCCTGTGCTTTGAAGGTGTTGGGGCGGGTGCGAAAAACATCGGCTGTTTTTTCGTGGGCGATGACGACGCAATCCATGGCGCGCGCACCAAGCGTGCGGTCGGGATGCGAATCAAGATTGACGAGGACGCGTTCCATTCCCCCGCCGAGATTCATGAGCGCGGCGCGCCACGAACGCGCATCTTCCGGAGAAGGCGGCGCGTCGATTTGAATCAAACCGCGTGGGGCGGCAATCACTCCCAGCGTAACTCCGTGAAATTGTTCTTCGATGAATATCTTGCCTGCTATTTCCTGCATACTTCTCCTGAGTTATTTTCTTGATTCCTTCATGACCAGCCTGCCGGTTTGGCGTTTGAGTTGGCCGGTTGAGGGCCTCTGGGCCACAGGCAGGGTGAGCCAAAACGTGGTTCCCTTGCCGGGCTCGCTTTCGACCCAGAGCTGCCCCCCATGTCCCTGCACAGCAAGTTTGCAGAAGGCCAGCCCCACCCCCATTCCACTTGGGACTTCCTTGCCGCGAACACGGGTGAATTTTTCGAAGATGCGATCACGGTCTGCGGCAGAGATGCCGGGGCCGTTATCTCGTACCCAAAATTTGACCGCAGTGCCGCTGGTGGTTTGCGCCCCAATTTCAACCCGGCCGCCTGTTGGCGTGTATTTGATGGCGTTTTCCAGCAGGTTGATGAAGACGCGATGGATCATGTCCACATCCACCCAGATGAGCGGAAGAACGCCCATGGCGCGGTTTTCCAATATTTGGTGCCGCCCCGCCGCTGAAGGTTCGACATCCCGCAGCGCTTCGCGGATTAGTATGAGCGGGTCGATGGCATTTTGATCCACGATCTGTTGTCCCGATTCGAGGCGGCTGATGTCGAGCAGGGAGTTGACCAGACGCTGGATGCGCCCGGTGGAATTGCGGGCGATGGTTAACATCGAGCGCAGGGTTTCATCGTCGGGCAATATGCTGTCCATCAGGTCGAGGCTCGAAACAATGTTGCCGAGGGGGGAGCGCAGGTCGTGATAGATCATGTCGGTCATATCTTCGCGCAGGGCGTCCAATTCCTTGCGCTCGGTGATGTCGCGCAGAATCCACTGGGCGGAGTCGGTCTCTTCCAATTCCACCCGTCGCGCGTGGACATGGATGGGGATGATCCCGCCGTCTTTCAGATGCAAAACGGATTCGTAATTGCATTCGCCGCCCAGCCGCAGGGTCTGGTAGTTCAAGCCTGTTTTATTGGCCTTGACCTCGTGCAATTGTTCGATGCGCATCGCGCGCAACGCCTCGCTGGTATGGCCGCTTAAAGTCACCACCTGGCGATTCGCCTCCAGTATCCTGCCCTCCCAGTCTGTAAGCACAATCGAATCGACGCTGTCTTCGAACAGCTCGCGATAACGTTCGTGTGCCTTTTGTAATTGAGCCAGCACCTGGGCGTTTTGGATGGTGGTTCCGGCCAGCGCGCCCAAACCTGTGACCACCATCGGGGCATCCGGGTCGAATGTGCCCGAGGTCGGATTGATCGCTTCCAGAATGCCAATCACCTTTCCCTGCGATCGGATGGGAGCAACGGCAATGGACCGCGCTTCGATTCCTTCGAGATGGTCGGCATCGCTGTATCGGGCATCCTGTTTGACAGATGACACGATCACCGTTTGTCCCTTTTTTACGACCAGTCCCGCCAATCCCTGCCCATTGGGAATGCGTTTGCCGGGAATGTCGCCGGAGTTGTTTCCCGCCGCGGCATGGAAGACAAGATCGTGCGTGTCATTTTCGATCAGCGCCAGGGCGGTTGTTTCCACTTGCAGGGCCTGCATTGCCTGGTTGAGCACCCTCCGCCAGACATCAGCCACATCCAGCGATGAATTTATTGCCGCCGCTCCCTCGGCGAGGGCGGTCATCACCCGCGCCGTGCGTTGACTCTCGGTGTATAACCGCGCGTTTAAAACCGCCACGCTTGCCTGATCTGCAATGGCTTGCATCAATTCGAGGTGGCGCTCGTTAAAGGCATTGGGAATGGAATGCACCAGGGTCAACACGCCCACCAGGCGGTCACGCGCCATCAAGGGCACGCAAATGGCCGATTTCGCGCCGTTTTTGTTGGCAGTGTCATCGGCACGGCGCAGCCAGCGGATATCCCTGGTTGTGTCGGTGACAAGAGCCGCCTTGCGATTCTGCACCACCCATCCCGCCAGCCCGCGTTCCACGGTGTCTCGCAGTTGCTGAGTGGTGTGCTCATGAAATCTTTGCCCGTAGACAATGGTGGCATCCACCGGCTTGCCGGCATCGTCCATCACGATAATGCTGCTGCGCTCGCCGCCCACATTTTGCATGGCCGCAAAGAGCAGGCGCTGCAAAACCGTGCGCAGGTCCAGGGCGGCAGCAACCTCGCGGCTGACGTTCATTAACAATTCAAGCAGGGGTTGAGAGTGGTCTTCTGGCATGTACTTATTAAATCACATTTCGCGGTATTTTTATATCCCAATATCGAAGTATAGTCCCTTTGGTACAATTGCGCCATGCTCCTTGATTTATCGCGCATTCAAGCCCTTTGTTTCGATGTCGATGGAACCCTCAGCGATACCGACGACCTGTATGTTCGGAAGGTCATGCGTTTTTTCCCGCGATGGTTTTTCCAGGACCCTGCCCATGCCGCGCGTCGTTTTATCATGTGGGTTGAAGCGCCCGGCAACGCCTTGCTTGGGCTGGCAGATACCTTTGGCGTCGATGATGAAATGATCGGCGCTATTCACTTGTTGTCGCGCCGCCGCAAGTTCAAACCAAAAAACTTCCTGCTCATCCCCGGTGTGGATGCAATGCTCGATCAATTGCATGGGCGTTATCCAATGGCCGTGGTTAGCGCAAGGGATGAAAAAGGGACGATGGCCTTCCTTGAACATTTCGACCTGGCCAAATATTTCGATGTGATCGTTACCGGGCTTTCGGCAGCCCGCACCAAACCCCATCCCGACCCGGTTCTGCTTGCCGCTCAAAAGATGAGAGTCGCTCCCGAATCCTGTTTGATGATCGGCGATACGACGGTGGACATTCGCGCTGGAAGATCTGCCGGAGCACAAACCGTGGGCGTGCTTTGCGGCTTTGGCGAAAGCGCCGAACTAAAGAAGATGGGCGCAGATTTGATTCTCGCGGATACGACAAAACTACTGGATGTGCTTAAATAGACTTCTTGCATAAGTTCTTTTTCGTCCGCTGATTGTCGCTAATCTGCGCGAAATATTCAACAATTCGCTCGGATTAGGTAAATTCGTGGAAAAGTTTTTCGTGAAAGTTACGCTACCATTTTTGCAAGAGGTCAACTATCGAAAGTCTCACATTCAACGTCAATCTACGAACGTGATTCTATTCTCCTCCAGTGAGGCAATACACGCCAGTGACTCGACCTGCACACCCACGGGCTTGAGCGCGTTGCGCCCGCCTTCGAAAATTTTCTCGATGAGCGTGCCGATGCCGACGATGCGAGAACCCGCCGCTTCCGCCAGCCGCACCAGGCCAAGAATAGTTGAGCCCGAAGCTAAAAAGTCGTCGATGATCAGCACCTTTTCACCATTGGCAAGGTATTCAGGTGAGACGATCAATTCGACCATGCGGCCTTTGGTATGCGACGGGGCAAGCGTGAGATAGACCTGATCGGGCATGGTGACAGGCTTGGTTTTGCGGGCGTAAACCACAGGCAGACCGAGATGGAAGCCGGTGGTCAGCGCCGGGGCAATGCCGGAAATTTCGGCGGTGAGAATTTTCGTCGCGCCGACGTTCGCAAAGCGCTTTGCAAATTCCCGTCCGCAGGCGTCCATTAACGCCGGGTCCACCTGATGATTTATAAAACTATCCACTTTGAGAATCCCATTCCCCAACACCTGCCCCGCTTGTAAAATTCGATCCTTGAGTTGTTGCATGTTCGCCTCCACATTGACTAGACAAGATTTTTGCGCGTGATTGTACAACGTGACGGGGGAAGATGGCAGAGTTTTAAGGCTGGAACTTCTGCTCATTCCCGATTAATGCGGTCAAAATGGACTGTGTTAGAATCCTGCATGTGAATCAAAAAACAACTCTTTTACTGGCTTCCAATTCTCCGCGCCGCCGGCAACTGCTTGGGCTTGGGGGCTGGAAGTTCATTACCGCCGTCTCAGATGTGGACGAGAGTCAACGGAATAGTGAACCGCCTCTGGAGTATGTATTACGGCTTGCCCGCGAAAAAGCTTCGGCTGTTCTCGAACAGGCACATGGACAAGAACTTGTCATCATCGGCTCGGATACCACCGTGGTGGATAATGACGCGATCCTCGGCAAACCAGCAGACAGGGACGATGCCGCGCGGATGTTAAGCCAGCTACGCGGGCACACTCACCAGGTCTATACGGGCGTGGCGCTTCACCGCGTCAGCGACGGAAAAACCATCAGCGAGTTATGCATAACCGATGTCCCGATGCGCGATTACACCGATGATGAAATCGAGACGTACATTCAGACCGGCGACCCCTTCGACAAGGCCGGCGCGTACGCCATCCAGCACCCCGAATTTCAACCGGTAGCATCCCTGCGTGGATGCTACGCCAGTGTGATGGGGTTGCCCGTATGTCATGTGACCCGCGCCCTCCAAATGCTCAATATTCCGCCACTGGCAAACGTGCCAACCGCGTGCCGTAAACTGTTAAGTTATGAATGTCCTGTTTCGGGCGCGATCTTGCGCGGCGAAATGCCATGAAGTTCGAAAGGAAACGAATGAAAATTCCACGCTGGATAAATATCATTCTGATACTGGCTTTTCTTACAGCTTGCAGTTCCGGCGAAGGCGGGCCAATCGCGGGCATCTTTGCAACCTCCACCCCCACTGCAACCCTGCCCACCGCGCAAGTGACAATCATCCCCGCGCCCGATGCAAAGGCGGCAATCACCCAATATTTGCAGGCGTACCAAAAGGATGATTTCGCCGCCATGTACGAGATGTTGAGCAAAGCCAGCCGCGAGACGATCACCACAGAAGATTTTGCCAAGCGTCATAACGACGCGCTCAACGCCATGAGCGCCTCCAGCATCGAGTTTACGATCAACTCTGCCCTGCTCAGTCCGTATGCGGCGGAGGTCGGTTACAACATCATTTACAAGACCGTGCTTGCGGGCGATATCCAGCGCGACATCATCACGCGCCTTGTTCTCGAAGAAGACAAGTGGATGGTGGAATGGGTGGAGGGCATGATCCTGCCCGAACTTGCCGGCGGCAATTCGCTCGCCATGGAATACAGCATCCCGGCGCGCGGCAACATCTATGATCGCAACGGGAATCCCATTGTTTCCCAAGCGGAAGCCTATGCCTTCGGCATCCAAACCGATCAGATCGACCCCGAAATGAGCGGGACCCTGGTCAACGACCTTGGGCGGTTATGCGGCTTCGACCCGGAATACATCAAAGACCAGATCGAGGCTTCCGGCCCCGGCTGGTATCTGCCGATGTGCGAAGGCACCAAAGAGGAAGCCGCGCGCCTGCTCTCCATCAGCCCCGGTGGATTGGTGTACACCACCTACGACTCCCGCTATTACTATCGCACAGGACTTGCGCCACAGGCGGTTGGTTACACCCTCTCCATATCCCCCGAACAGTTGGACCAATACCGTCGTCTTGGATACAACGGGAGCGAGAAAGTGGGACAATCTGGCATCGAAAAATGGGCGGAAGATCACCTTGCCGGGCAACACGGCGGAATACTGCGGGTGGTTGGGCCTGACGGGCAAATCATCTCCACACTGGGGCAATCCAACCGGCAGCCTGCCGATTCGGTATACCTGACCATCGACCAAAACATGCAATACTATGCGCAACAAGCAATTGAATACTTCCGCGGCGCCGTCGTTGTGATGGAGGTCGATACGGGACGAATCGTTGCCATGGCTTCGGGGCC
>CAILWD010000308.1 GCA_903837815.1 uncultured Chloroflexota bacterium
TTACGATATCTGGCTGGAAAAATTCGAGAAGCAGAGGCTTTCCGAAAAACCCGATCTGAACGCCCCATTTGTTTTTGTCGGTCCCGACGGCTATCCCTTCCCGTCGGACGCCGAACAAAAATTCCGTGAGACTTTCAAGGCGTACTGGAACGACTTATACGGGAAATAGACTGGAGCAAACATGATTGTCGCATCAGATTTAATGGGCACGTTGACCACTGGTTCTCCCTTTTTGGGCGTGGTGGATTGGGTCAGGAATAATCAGAACAGAATGCAGGGAAATTTTCACCTGATGGCGGTCATGCCTTCGTACTTTCTCGCCAAAAACGGCTGGATCGATTGGCAGGCCTGGGGACAAAAATTAATGGTAGACAGCCTCGGCTACATCAAAAACGCCACGCCTGAAAAACTGGCAGAGGCTTCGGAGTGGGTTGTGGAACATGACTTCTGGCGCAAACGCCGCGACGATGTGATTGCGCGGCTGGTGAGTCACCGCGAACAGGGGGCGCAGGTCCACATCGTCAGCAGCGTGGTCGAGCCGTTCATCGAGCCGTTTGCGCGACGTATCGGGGCACATGCCATCGGCACGCCCGTCGAAATTGTAGACGGGCGCGTCAAACTGGTTGGTGAGTTGATGGCAAACGAAAAGAAGGTGGAACAGATTCTCAACCGCCTCGGCGTGCAGCGCGTGGACTTTGCCTACGGCGACACGATTCTGGATGTGCCCCTGCTCGAACATGCCGACCATCCCGTCGCGGTGTACCCTGACGAGAAGTTGAAAGCCGTCGCCCTCCAGCGCGGATGGGAAATCATCGGCGACACGCCAAAGATCGGGTAGCCGAATCAGGCTCAGGCTTTGACCGGGTTGCTCAGTTTCCCAAGTCCTTCGATTTCCACATCCACCACATCCCCGTTCTTCAATTCGCCCACGCCGGCAGGTGTGCCGGTGAAAATAATATCGCCGGGTTCAAGGGTCATGATGGATGAAACATAGGCGATCAAAGTGCTGACGTTAAAAACCATGTCACGGGTGGATGCCATCTGGCGCATCTGCCCGTTGACGCGGCAGGTGACCACCGCATCGGAGGCGTCGAAGTCGGTGTCGATCCACGGGCCGAACGAACAGAAGGTATCGAAGCCCTTGGCGCGAGTCCATTGCCCGTCGGTTTTTTGCAGGTCGCGCGCGGTCACGTCGTTGCCGATGGTGTAACCGAAGATGTGCTCTTTCGCAGATTCGGGGGTGACGTTTCGTCCGCGCCTGCCGATGACGACGACCAGTTCCGCCTCGTGTTCCACCTGTTTCGACTGCGGCGGCAGGACGATTGACTCTCCGTTGGCGATAATCGATGAGGGCGGCTTCATAAAAATCAACGGGACCTTGGGGACTTCATTGCCGAGTTCCCGCGCATGTTCCACATAGTTTCGTCCCACGCAAATAATTTTGCTCGGTGTGCAGGGCGCGGCAAGTTTCAATTCGGCGAGCGGGGTCCTGGCTTCACGACGACGATATTCGCCAAAGATATCTCCCTGAATCTCTCCTACCTTGTCTTCCAGCATCCAGCCATATTTCACGGCTTCCTCATTGGTTTGGTATCGGACGATTTTCATACTTTCCTTTTTATTTGAACAATTTGATGTCGCTGCGGTCCACCTTGTTCAACAGTTGGTGGATGGATTTGCCCAATGTCGGGTGGACAAAGTCGGGGGCGATCTCGGCAAGTGGAACCAGAACAAAGGGGCGCTCATGCACACGCGGGTGGGGAATGGCCAGCGAGGGCGTATCCAAAACTAGGTCATCGAAAAACAAGATGTCGATGTCAATCAGGCGTGGTCCATTCTGGAAGTTGGGAACACGTCCCAAAGCTGTTTCCAGCCGTTTCAGGTGACTCAGCAGCGCCTGAGGCTGGAGGTAGGTCTCCGCCATCACGACCTGGTTCAAAAATTCCGCCTGCTCGGTAAAACCCCAGGGCGGCGTTTCATAGATCGATGACCTGCTCTTCACCGCCAGTTGCGGGGTCAGGTTGTTGATCGCCGCCTTGAGATTTGCAAGACGGTTGCCCATGTTGCTGCCAAGCGCCAGATAAACAATGTGTTCCATGCGTATCCTTATATTACATGATCTTCATAGTGACGGACGACATCCGAAGCAAGCCAGCTTTCGATGTTGAGGTTTAGAAAGGCGTTGTCGGGAATTTTCGAGGCGAGTTCGAGCATTGCCATGCGGGCTTTTTCGTAGTGAGCGAGCAGGTCTGCATTAGACCATGCCGAATATTTTTCTGTCAACTCTAGGTTGAAGGCATCGGTGGGAGGGTCCTGCCAGGTGAAACCCGGCTCATCGAGGATGCCGTTGACGATGCGCGCACCTTCCTCCCACCAGCCGATGACGTGCGCCAGCAGATCGTGGAAGTCCTCAAAGCCCTGCCTGCTCATGAATTCCTTTTTCTCCTGCTCGTCGAGTTGATCGAAGTCCTCCGCATAGGTCGCCCATTCGTTTTCGAGGACATCCGCCAGCAGGAA
>CAILWD010000309.1 GCA_903837815.1 uncultured Chloroflexota bacterium
AGCAACCAGGTCTATACGGTTGACAAGTTGTCTCTGCTATTGGATGATATCCTTGCCCGCCTGCCGCAGGCTCATGTTGTTGTAGCGACGATTATCCGCACGCGCTGGGAGTCGGACGAAAAGCACCTTTACTACAACGGCAAAATCCCAAGGATCGCCGCATCCAAAGGGGAGCGGGTTTCTGTGGTAAACATGCAGGAAATCCTTTCGAAGGGGGATTTTATTGCCCTTTATCATCCCAACCCACGCGGATACGACAAAATGGCACATGCGTGGCTCGATGCGATTCTGGCTCTCGGTTTGGGGAATTGCGTCCCAGAGGGTTAGCGTTTGCGACGGCGATATGCGGCGGCAAGCCCGCCGGTGGAGGTTTCGCGGTAGAGCGATGGCAGGGCGTGACCCGTTTCTCGCATGACGGATACAACTTCATCGTAAGAGATGCGATGTCCGCCGTCGGTGAAGAGGGCGTAGTCGGCGCAAGTCAACGCCTGATTTGCGGCGAAGGCGTTGCGCTCGATGCATGGGATTTGAACCAGACCCGCCACCGGGTCGCAGGTGAGGCCGAGGTTGTGTTCCAAACCCATTTCGGCGGCGTATTCAATCTGGCGCGGAGTCCCACCCAGCAGTTGGGTTGCCGCGCCCGCCGCCATCGCGCAAGCGACCCCAACTTCGCCCTGACAGCCCACCTCTGCCCCAGAAATGGAAGCATTGTGTTTTGCGAGATTGCCAATCAATCCTGCGGCGGCAATTGCCCGCAAAATTGCATCATCTGGACATTCGAGAATGCCTTGCAGGTATTTCAATACCGCGGGAAGGATTCCGCATGAGCCGCAGGTGGGTGCGGTGACGATTTCTCCGCCTGTTGCATTCTCTTCTGAAACTGCCAATGCGTACGCTGAGACCAGTCCGCCCCGCTGCAAGAGAGGACCGGAAAGGCTGGCTTTGCGATGAAAGGCACAGGACTTGCGCGCCAATCCCAGACCGCCGGGCAAGACGCCTTCCGTGCGCAGTCCGCGGTCAATGGCGGCTTTCATTACCTGCCAGACCTTTCCCAGATGTTCCCAGATTTCCCTTCCTTCGCGGGCTTCGACGTATTCCCAAAGCGATTCCCCGCTCTGTTTGCCTCGTTCCAAAATTTCACGCATACTTTTCAGGTCATAGACCTGTCTGGGGATGGGCAGGCTATCGATATCACGCAAAGCTCCGCCGCCCACACTGTACACCTCCCAGCGGGCAAAGGCTTTCCCTTCGGTGGAGAGGGATTCGAAGCGCATCCCGTTTGGGTGCAGGGGGAGTTGTTTTTCGGGCTTCCAGATAATTTCCAGATTCTCATCCTTGAACACGCTTTTGATCGCAGCGTCGGTCAAGTGTCCGCGCCCGGTGGCGGCGAGGCTTCCGTACAAAGTGGCGCGATACCTCGCCGCAGACGGATGCCGCTCGCGGAAAATTTCCGCCGCATGACGCGGCCCCATCGTGTGGCTGCTGGAAGGACCGATGCCAATTCTGAAAAGTTCTTTGATGGATTCCAATGATGTCTCCCGGGGCACCCCGCAGAATGTTTATCCTATTTCAAAGACTGGAATATTTCTTCCAATCCGGCAGATTGAAGCACTTTGCGGCGCGGTTTGCCGTCATCGTCGGGCCAACGGACAAGCTTCATTTCGCCTTTGGATATTTCTATGCCGGTAATGTCTCCATCGGCAAAGGAACAGCAGCCAGTGTTGAAGTAACAGGGC
>CAILWD010000310.1 GCA_903837815.1 uncultured Chloroflexota bacterium
AACCCCCGCCATGATATAGTTGACTGTCAGTTCTGCGGCAATATCCCCTGCCAGGTGTCCTCCGATGCCATCTGCGATCACGGCAAAAACCGATGGACGCGGGTCATCGACCGCGATATGAAATGAGGAGACCGCATAACGATCCTCATTTCCCTTGCCAGACAGCCCAGGGTCACTGAGCGCGGCCACGTGCATGTGAGGGAGGGAGGTACGGATCATTGCTCAATTGACTATATGGGTAATTTTAGGTCTGGAAACCACGGGTGAAGTCTTGAGCGCGAAGCGATACATGAGTTGTCCAAAGTTTACCATATCGCCATGCGCCAGACGATAACCTTCACGGGGGATGGGGCTGTAATTGACCCATGTGCCGGCAATCGAACCGTTGTCAAGCAGCAGGAAACCGCCATCCTCGGTCAGACGCAGCCGCGCATGGACAGGAGAGATGGAGGGGTCGTCCAGTATCTGCCCGCATTGGGCCGGGTCTGTGCCAAAGACAATCTCCTGTTCCAAGACCGCGATGGGTGGGATTGGAAGGATTTGCCCGTCGGCGCCGATGCGCAGGAAAGCCGCAGGCGCATCCGCAGCCTTCAACTTCAACTCCGCTGTAACTTTTCTTGCCCGGGCGGGAATCCGCTGGGTTTTGACCGCTGTGGATGCAGACAGGGGGATCGTGGGCGACTCCACCGAAGCCGCAACCGACTGGGTCAATGGGTCGGCTTCGGCGCGTTTTGCCGCCTGCGCCGCGCGGATCGACGGCATTCGCAAACGCCCGCTGAGGAGGATGGCAAGCAGGGCAAGTCCCGCAAGGGCAATGCCGCCGATCATGATGGGGAATCGGTACTTCGCCAGTAAAGCCGTGACGCCCTGCGGCGGCTGGACCACCGTCACCATTACCGGCGACGGCAGGCTGGTTTTACCCAACCCAAGCGTATCCACCACCTCGATCGAGATTTGATGCTCGCCGCTGTCGGCGTACCCTTCCAGGTTCCAGGTAAACAGGTTGAAAGGTTCCGTGGTGTTTTCATCGACGATCTCGCCATCCACGTACAGGGTGGTACGCGCCAGCGCGCGGGTGAATCCATCCGGAAACTCAACGATGATCTCGATTTGTTGTTCTTTCGGCAAAAGAGCTTCGGGGTTGAAGGGGTCGTTTTCCGGGGCGCGGCGGGTGATTTGCAGGGAACTGTCGATGGGAAAGGCGTTCGGCGGCTCGATATTCAGGGTGAAATTTTGCGTCTCGGCGCTCAACGACCCCGAAGGCAGGTTGACCACCACAACGGCATTGTGTTCCCCCGCGCTTAGCAGACGTGAGGTATAAGCAAACGTGTAAACTCTTCGCAATCCGGAGAAATACAATTCCGGGTCGGGAAAACGTTCGAGACCCGAATAGGTGAACATGCCGCCACCGGTCTTCAAGGCGAGGTCGTTGAACGCTGCGGCGCTGGTGCTGGTGAACGAAGTGGCAGGGCCGACATACCAGACAAAGACGCGGATATTATTTTCAACCGCGCGCTGGATATATGGATCGAGAGTTGCCACAATATCCCCCTCCTGCATCGGCGGGGTGATGAAAAGAATGGCGCGTTTCATTCCCAGCCGCGTGGTCTGGGCGCTGACCGTATCCAGCGCAATCGAAAGGGATTGGAGGTTTGGCACAGCCGAGCGGAAGTTTGGCTGGAAACCATTCAGCCCCACCACAAATTCCGCCGCAGTGGCGTGGTTGATGACCGGTCCAGCCTGACTGACGAGGCTATAATCGTCGGGCAGGTCGGCGGGACGGCTCTGCGCCCATTCGACCAGCACCTGTGAAATGCGCTGAAAGTGGGAGAAGTTGGTTGCCGGGTCGCGGGTATCGAGCGGCGCGCCCTGGTTGACGCCGATCACCAATTGCAATGGCACGGCGATTTCGTTCAGCGTGTCCAGCGACAGGGTTTGTCCATCCTCCACAACCGAGATGGACGGGGGCTGAAGCCCGGTGACGAAAATCCCCTTCTCATCGAAGACATCCAGGAACCCGGTAATGGTCGGGAAGGATGAAATCTCCAGTGGATAAAGTTTCACCTGGGCAAGGCTCTGCTGGGCGTGCGCAGACGATACGACGCCAAGCAGAAGGCTCAAAGTGAAAAACAGGGTTGGGAGCTTACGCATTTGCCTCGATAATGATGGGCGCGTCATCTTTCGGCTGGGCGGGTTGGGAAAGCCGCATGTAAGTCAACGCCCAGGCAGATTGGATGTAGGCGGTCAACACGCCGTTCAAGAGGAGCAGGACCGGCATGTAGGCAGCGCAACAAGCCAGCGCAATCCAGACCGGAGTCATGGATTCGCGCAGCGCGTTCATCCCAATCACCACCGGCAGCACGGCAATAACAAGAGGCATGGAAACAATGAAGCCAACAATGCCGCCGCCAATACCCAGGATGAGCGCCATGATTACCATCGGACCGGGATTCGATTTGACAATCTCCCACCCGCGCTTCAAGCCGTCTGCCATGCTCAAATCTTCCAGCACAATGGCAGCCTGCGCCTGCTCCACGATGACGGAGACCGCCCAGCCGATTGGAACCAGCAGGCAGAGAATGGGAATCAGGCAGACAAACCCGATGCCGGCGGTCAATACGCCAATCAAAACCAGGGGGATGATGATGACAAAGAACGCCAGCCCAATCAAAAAGTTCAAGCCAAAAAGACGCCAGAAGTAGGGCAGGCTTTCGCTCCAGATTTCGCCAAAGGCAAGGCTTTCGGTGTCCTTATCTGCCATTGCCGTGCCTTTAATCATGCCCGCCCTGCCGATCATGCCAAGGGCGAAGGCGACAATGCCAATGAGGAAGATGACAAGGATGGCAACCAGAATAATCCACAGGTTGTCTTCGAAATACCGCCCTGCCTGTTCGAGGTATCGTTCAGCCTGCCCACCACCGAAGGGGAAGTCTTCGCCCGACCCCGAGTAATTTGAGTTTCCGCCGCTGTTGCCGCCTCCCCCACTGCCGCGCGCGCAACTCGCCAGAATGCCGAAAATCCACAAGACCTTATGTTTCCAGATGATCTTCCAGGCGCGGGTAAGAACTTCTCCAAAATTGAAATTGTTCATGGTGCTCCTTATTGATTCAGCGAGTCGGCGATTCAGCAGGCTGACTCGCTGAATTGTTGACTCGAATCCCAATCTCACTCCCATTCAATGGTCGCGGGCGGCTTGCTGGTAATATCATACACCACCCGATTGATTCCTTCCACCTCATTTACGATGCGGTTCGACACTTTTGCCAGCAGGTCATGGGGCAGGCGCGCCCAGTCGGCGGTCATGAAATCTTCGGTGGTGACCACGCGAATTGCCGCCGCTTCCTGATATGTGCGCTGGTCGCCCATCACCCCCACCGACTTCACGGGGAGCAAAACCACGAACGCCTGTGAAGCCTTGCCGCCTTTGCCTAAAAATCCCGCTGCGGATAATTCCTCTTGCAGGATGAAATCCGCCGCCCGCAAACGGGACACACGCTGCGGGCTACACTCCCCGAGACAGCGCACCGTCAACCCTGGACCCGGGAACGGCTGCCGCCACACAAGGCTGGGACTCAGCCCCAGGGCTTCGCCCACCAGCCGCACTTCATCTTTGAATAAATAGCGCAGCGGCTCGACCAGTTCGAACTGCATATCTTCGGGAAGCCCGCCCACGTTGTGATGAGACTTAATCTTCGCCGCCTTGCTGCGGTCTGGTCCCGATGATTCGACCACGTCGGGATAAATCGTCCCCTGCACCAAAAACTTGGGCTGGCCCACGTTCTTTGCTTCGCGCTCGAAAATGCGGAAGAACTTCTCGCCGACGATCCTCCGTTTTTGTTCGGGGTCGGTCACGCCTTTCAGCGCGCCGAAAAATTCGTCGCTGGCGGCGACAGTAATCAGTTCCACGCCAAGACCGTCGCGCAGGGCAGAGGCAACCTGTTCGCCCTCCTTGTGGCGCATCAAACCCGTATCCACGAAAATGGAGACAAGTTGGTCGCCGATGGCTTTGTAAACCAGCGCCGCCGCGACGGTGGAATCCACGCCGCCGCTGACTGCCGCCAGAACGCGTTCATTGCCGACCTGCTTCCGAATCCGCTCGACGCTGGCTTCGATGATGGAGGCGGGAGTCCAGTCGGGAGTCACGCCGCAAATATCCACCGCAAAATGTTTGAGTAGTTCAATTCCATTGGGCGTGTGATGAACTTCGGGGTGAAATTGCACGCCGAAATATTTTCTCTTCACATCGCCCATTGCCGCGTAGGGGCTGTTTCCTGATTTAGCCAGAGCCACGAAGCCTTGCGGAAGTTGGGTCACCTTGTCGCCGTGAGACATCCAGACTTTGGAGAGATTGGAGAGTAGGGGATTGGAGATTAGAGATTGAATTTCAGCGGAGCCATACTCCCGACTGGCAGACGGATCAACCTTGCCGCCGAGGGCGTGGGTGAGCGCCTGCATCCCGTAGCAAATGCCGAGGATGGGCAGTCCGCTTTCGAGGATGAATTTTTGGATGTAGGGCGCGTTTTCTTCGTACACCGATTTTGGTCCGCCGGAGAGGATAAAGCCTTTGGGCGCGATGGAGAGAATCTGTTCGGCGGGAGCGTCCCAGGGGAACAACTCGCAGTAAACCTGAGCCTCACGCACGCGGCGGGCGATGATCTGGGCGTACTGGGAACCGAAATCGAGAATGGCGATGGAGTTTTTCATAATTGGCGGCTCACGAAAACGTCCAAAAATTTTGGACATGAATGACGTTGGCGATATTCCACCATTGCGCAATCGCGCGGCCGGGCAGAAAAGCGACACCGCGTAAAGATAGCCAAAACAGTCCGGGAGATTGTTGTCGTTGTTCAGGCGCCGCCGATAAGGATAAACCTTTGAGGCGCTTCCCATATAACCGGCGCAAGTTTCTTCTGTTTTCCTTCAAAACCGCTGACATGAGTTTATCTTACCGTTTTTTTTCTTGCCGCGCAACCGCATCGAAAAAAACAGGTCTCCAGACATCAGAGACTGTAACCGATTATTTCTTCAGAACTTGCGTAGAATCAGTAGTTCCCGAAAAGGCTTGAGCATAGTTTGCTTGATTTGGATTGTCTACCCTGTAAACTTTTAAAAAAGACGAAAGCAGATGATGGATGCGTTTATCCTTATGAGCAGTTCGGCAGAATACGTAATTGCTCTCGCCTCTCTATCTCCTCCGATTTTACGCCAATAGATTAGCGTAGATTCGCCAATCAGAATCGAGTATACTCCCGCACGCAAACTATGACCGACCATATCCGAAACTTCTGTATTATCGCCCATGTTGACCATGGCAAATCCACGCTGGCTGACCGCCTGCTTCAATTAACGGGCGCCATCTCCGAACGAGACATGACCGAGCAAGCCCTCGACTCGATGGACTTGGAGCGCGAGAAGGGCGTCACCATTAAGGCGTCGGCTGTCCGCATGTATTATTCGGCGTTGGACAACCAAAAATATGAGATGAACCTGATCGACACCCCAGGTCACGTGGACTTTGGCTACGAAGTCAGCCGCGCGCTCAAAGCCTGTGAAGGCGCCGTGCTGGTGGTGGATGCGACCCAGGGCATCGAAGCCCAGACCCTTGCCAACCTTTATCAGGCGCTCGAAGCCGACCTGACCATCGTCCCCGTCATCAACAAAATCGACCTCCCGTCAGCCCGCCCCGACGAAGTGGCTGAGGATGTCGGCTCCCTGCTTGGGGTCGAACCTGAATCCGTGTTGCGCGTCTCCGCCAAGGAAGGCGTCAACATCGAACAAATCCTCGAAGCCATCGTCACCCGCGTGCCGCCCCCGCAAGATGTGGACGACAAACCCGTCCGCGCCCTCATCTTCGACGCGCACTACGACCCATACAAGGGCGTCATTGCCTACGTCCGCATCGTGGAAGGCAATATCAAATCCGCCGATGTCTTGCGGATGATGGCGACCCGCTCCGACTTGCGCCCCGTCGAAATTGGAATCTTCACCCCCGGCATGAAACCCGTCCAGAGTTTGGGTTCGGGCGAAGTGGGATACGTTGCGACTGGATTCAAGACCGTTCACGAATGCCGCGTCGGCGACACCATCACGCTGGCGGCTGCTCCCGCTTCCGAGCCTTTGCCCGGCTACCGCACCCCCAAGCCGATGGTCTTCGCTGGCATCTATCCCGTCGAAGCGGACGACTACACCACCCTGCGCGAGTCGCTCGACAAACTGCAACTCAACGACGCGTCGCTCACCTTTCAGCCTGAGACTTCGCAAGCCCTCGGCTTTGGCTTCCGCGCGGGATTCCTCGGCTTGTTCCACATGGAGATCATTCAGGAGCGCATCGAACGCGAATACGATTTGGATGTGCTCTTCACCGCGCCTTCGGTGGAATACGAAATCCTGACGGTTGGTGACGAAGTCCTGACAGTTGACTCACCCGCCGAACTTCCCGACCCGGGCAAAATTGTCGAAGTCCGCGAGCCGTGGATGACCATCGAAATCATCACCCCCACCGATTACTACGGCCCCATCATGGATTTGGTCACCAAGCGGCGCGGCGTTTTCAAACAGCAGGAATATCCCGCCCCGCATCGCGTTCAACTTGATTTTGAGATTCCGCTCTCCGAGATCATCGTGGACTTCTTCGACCATTTGAAGTCACGCACCAAGGGCTACGCCTCGCTCGATTACCAATTCCTCGAATATCGCGCCGACAAGTTGCAGAAGTTGGAAATCCTCGTCAACGGCGAACCTGTGGACGCGCTGGCGGCAATTGTCCATGAGAAGGATGCTTATCACAAGGGACAGCGGCTTATCACCAAGTTGAAGGAGTTGATTCCGCGCCAGTTGTTCGATGTGGCAGTGCAGGCTTCTTCCGGCGGACGGATCATCAGCCGCGCCAACGTCAAAGCCACGCGCAAGGATGTGCTGGCAAAATGCTACGGCGGCGACATCTCGCGCAAGAAGAAACTGCTCGAAAAGCAAAAGAAAGGTAAGAAACGCCTCAAGATGGTCGGCAATGTGGAAATCCCACAGGATGCTTTTATGGCGGTGTTGAAACTCGACGACGAGTAATTTTGTAGGGGCGGAGCGCCGCTCCGCCCCTACAATTGCGGTGAATAAATGAAAGATA
>CAILWD010000311.1 GCA_903837815.1 uncultured Chloroflexota bacterium
CTCGGCTTCTACTCGGAAACCGCCGCCATCGAAGCCATTGATTTCAACACCCTCGGTCTGTTGATGGGGATGATGATTCTCGTCGCCATGCTGGAGCCGACGGGCTTTTTTCAATATCTTGCCGTGCTTGCCGCCCGCGCCTCGAAAGGGAATCAGATTCGGCTGTTTATCCTGCTGAGCGTCATCACTACCATCCTGTCCATGCTGTTGGACAACGTGACCACCGTTGTGCTGATTGCGCCCGTCACCATTCTCATCAGTGAAATTCTCGGCGTGAGCGCCCTGCCCTATCTGATGACCGAGGCTCTGCTTTCCAATGTCGGCGGCGTGGCGACTCTGGTGGGTGACCCGCCCAACGTGTTGATCGGTTCAGCGGCGGGGCTTTCCTTCAATGATTTCCTCATCTATTCCATGCCGATTGTGCTGGTTTCATGGGCGGGGGCGCTTTTTCTTCTGCAATATCTTTTCAAGCAGGATTTATCCAAACGTTCAAAGCGCAGCAAGGCTGTAATGCAACTCGACCCAACCGAGACTCTCAATCAGCCCAAAACGGCGCGTCAAATTCTCATTGTGCTGGGCGGGGCAATTTTGTTTTTCTTCGTACACCATTTCCTGCATGTCGAGCCTTCGCTGGTGGCTTTGAGCGCGGCGGCGGTTGCGCTGGTTTGGATTCAGCCCGACATCCATGATGTGCTGAAAAAACTCGAATGGAGCGTGCTGCTTTTCTTCGGCTCGCTGTTCGTGATGGTTGGCGGACTGGAACATTCGGGCGCGTTGAACATGGTGGTCGGCTTGTTCGAGAACGCATCGGATGTTTCTCCCGTGTTGTTCGGCGTGCTGGTGATTTGGATTGTCGCCGCGCTCTCTGCCGTGGTGGATAACGTGCCGATCACGATTGCTTTAATTCCCGTCATCAAAGGCTTGGGCGAAATGGGACTGGACATCGGTCCGCTGTGGTGGGCGTTGGCATTTGGCGCAGGCTTCGGCGGTACCGGAACCATTATTGGTTCCACTGCAAACATCATTGTCGCCACGTTGTCAGAGAAGACGCGCACCCCCATCACCGCCGCTCTCTGGTTGAAGCGCGGACTTCCTGTGATGCTGGTCACCTGCGCCATTGCCAGCATTTTATATGCACTGATTTATAACTGGCTGTAAGGTTGAATCATCCCCTGACATCTGATAATATCAAGGGGAGAAAACGCCCATCGAACCAGCGACCCGCCCAAGGCGCGGCGCGAAGCGTTTTCATCAAAGGAGATTCGTATGGAAAATCCAGTCCATTTGTTATTGGTGGCGGTCGTCCAGGATCAGGATTTGGAGGCGGCGACCAAGGCCCTGCAAGGCGTGGGCGCATCGCTGACCTATCTCTCCAGCGCGGGCGGATTCTTGGGACGCCGCAACGCCACGCTGTTGATTGGTCTGCCCGCCGAAAAGGAACAGCAGGCGCTCGACGCGCTGCACACTGCCTGCCGCCAGCGTATCGAATACATGACCCTGCCGCTCGAAGGCTCGCCCATGCCGATGCCCGCGCCGGTGCCCGTCACTGTGGGCGGCGCGACGGTCTTTGCCCTGCCTGTGGAACGGTTCGAACAAATCTAGGAGAATTCATCATGAAAATGATTATTGTCATCGTACAGGATAGCGACGCCGACACCCTGACGCGGGCATTTACCGCCGCCAACTTCCGCGTGACGCGCATCGCCTCCACCGGCGGATTCATGCGCAGCGGGGTGGTCTCGATGCTGTTGGGCGTGGACGACCCGCAGGTGGATGAAGCCATTCAAGTGGTGCGCTCCGCCCTGCCCCCCGCCGGCGACAAGAAACGCGCCACGCTGTTCGTTGTCCCTGTGCAGCGCTTCGAGCAGGTATAAGCATCATGGGTGACAGTCACTCGCTTCGCGGAAGTGGCTGTCGCCTGTAGCTCGATAACTTTGGGGATAAAATAGCATCCATGCCTTCGCTTGCGGATAAACTCAAATCGCTCGGCGTGAAAACGGGAAGGGAAATTCAGCCCCCGCCCCAGCCTGACAACCACTCGATTGATTCTGTCGTGGCTGGAAGTTTTTATTCCACTTCGCTGGGCGAAGCCTTCGTTGCGGAGCAAATCTTCGATGAAGATTATTTACATGGGGATGTGTCGCATCTCGTCAAATCCCCGCTTACCTTGATCTCGGAATGGGCGAATGACGTTCGGATCGCGGAACTGCCCATCGGCAAGTTTGCCTTTCTCGACACTGAAACATCGGGCATGGCGGGCGGCACGGGAACCTACGCTTTCCTCGTCGGCGTGGGACGTTTTGTGGAAGGCAGATTCAACCTTCGGCAATTTTTCATGCGCGACCCATCCGAAGAACCCGCGACGCTCGAAGCGTTGATCCATTTTCTCGCGCCGTGCCAAGCGCTGGTCACTTTCAACGGCAAAGCCTTCGACGTTCCACTTCTCGCAACCCGCTACTCATTACACCGGATTCCTCCCCCATTCAAAAATTATGCCCACCTCGACCTGCTTCCCCTTGCGCGGCGTTTATGGCGCGACAGGCTTCCCTCGCGGGCGTTGAAATATCTCGAAGAGCATGTGCTTGGATTTACCCGCGCCTCCGAGGAAGTGCCGGGTTACGAAATCCCCTGGCTGTATTTCGATTACCTCCGCACGGGGGATGCGCGTCCGCTGGGCGGGGTGTTCTATCACAACGCGATGGACGTGGTGGCGATGGCAGCCCTGCTGGGTCACATGAGCGATTTGTTTGCCGACCCGTACAACGGGCGAGTGGAGCATGGGCTTGATTTCATCGCCCTCGGCAAATTGTACGAAGACCTGGATCACTGGGATGAAGCCGCCCGTCTCTTCGAGCGTGGACTCGAGTCAAGGCTGGATGAATCAGATTTCGGCGTGGCGGTGAAGCGGCTGTCGATCCTACAAAAGAAGCGCGGCGACATCGAGCAGGCGCTTCGTCTCTGGGAGCAGGCGGCAGAGCGGGGTCACATCTACGCCCATATCGAGCTGGCAAAATACCACGAGCATAAAAAGCGCGACCCGCAGGCGGCAATTAAATGGACAAAGTCTGCGCGGAAGGAGGCGGAGCGCGCCGACCTGCCCGTCTACATCCGCAGACACTGGCTGGAGGAGATCGATCACAGGCTTTTGCGGCTGGAGCGGAAAGCGGGTTTATAATTTGCATTATTCGAGAGGAGCATTTTATGGAGATTTCAACTTCACAGGCGCAGGGACGCGTTCCAGTTTCGGTCATCCATGTCAGCGGGCAACTGGATAGCCAGACATATCAGACTTTGATTACAAAGGCGGACGAGGTAGTCGACGCAGGCGCGAAAAATATCCTGCTCGATCTCGGCGGCTTGACTTACATTTCCAGCGCGGGCTTGATTGCCTTGCACACGATTGCCCTGCTGACGCGGGGCGAATCCCTGCCCGGTTCGGATGGCTGGTCTTCGCTCAAAAAGATGGA
>CAILWD010000312.1 GCA_903837815.1 uncultured Chloroflexota bacterium
AATCGATAGAACCCGTCCGTCCCCGCTTCCAAATGCGAATCCGATATACGGTCCCCGATACAGGATGCCATAGGTGAATAGGGCAAGTATGGAAAGCACAAGCATTGAAAGCAGCATGTCTATTCGCTGTCGGCGGGGGTGGACTTTAGTAAGCATAGGAATATTGGCAAACCTGATAATATGTGGAGAGATTGGAAATTTAATTATAGCGTTTAAACTAAAAAATCCGCAATTATAAAATGCGGGATTTTCCTTTAATCCTCCGTTTTAAGAATTATGGCGCTGGCTGGAGAATTGGGGTAATTAAACCCAATTGTTGCGCTTTGGCAATGGCGGCGGCGCGATTGTTGACCTCGAGTTTTGTGTATGCGGCGGAAAGAAGATTGCGGACAGTGGAATGGCTGACCGACATTCTATCCGCCAGTTCCTCAGTGGTGGAATTGGGGTATGCGCCGCATAGTGACAAGGCTTCCAACTGGCGGGCGCTTAGCAGTTTGTTTTCCTTCGATAGAAGGGTGCCGTAAATTTGATGTGCTTTCTGGCTGAAATAGATTCCCCCTCCCGCAACCGACAGCACCACGCTGGCAAGGTCCCGCGCTGAAGTCTGGTCGTCTTTCAAAACATATCCGCTTGCCCCGGCCTCCATCACCGCGCGAATCAAGCCGCGCTCGGCGTACATACTGATGACGAGGATGCTCAACTTCTTGTGGGTTTCGAGGAGCTTCGCAATGAGATGCAGAATTGGATACTGGTTGGGGTTTTCGGCCGACGTGGGGACATTCACATCCACCAGCAGGACGTCGGTGGGGTGCGCGGAAAGCGCGGGCTCCAATTCTTCGCCATAATTAAGCGTTGCGACAACTTCGATCTGGGCATTGGCGCCTAAACGAAAAACATATCCGTCGATGATGTTCTGATGATCATCCAATATGGTGACCCGTACTTTCTCTTCCATAGCTGTGATCCCTCTTTCCCACGCATAGAGTATCAGAAAGGGGTGGGCGATTCAAGCCTTGTCCCCGATATCGGTACAAATGTCTATATCCTGCAACTTCTGCCTATTGTACTGCTGCGCGCCAATCGTTACAATGATGGTAACAAGAACAGAAATGATTAAGAAATGGATGACCCATTTTTTTAGTCCATTGATTTGGGGAGCAGGGGATAGGGCGCGCTTCAACTTTCACAGGGCGGTGCAGAAGTTGAGGCGTGCCTGGATATTTTAATCGGCAGGTCGTTGTGGCTTTACCCATCGCTCTCAAGGTATCGACTGCTCTGTTTTGCCGATTCTAAACTCAAGTCAGTTTTGGCGTAGAATATAGTTGGCAGGGCAAAGGTAACCTCAAAACTCTGCCTATGCCCCGAAACGGATGTTGCGTTTCAAAACTGGTAAAGGGAATTCCAATGAAGCCTGTTTTATATTTAAACCCTCCAACTATGCTGCCGCTTGTAGTGGGCGGCTTTGGGGCTTTGGTTTTACTGGTCACTCTTGGGTACTATCCACCCTTCAATTCCCCGGTAGACCCGCAACAAGTGACAACTTTCGCTGTTATAGTAAAGTAGATGACAGGCGACCAGAGATTGGTCGCCTTTTATTTCCCGCAGGGACTCGCGCCGACGATTCCCGATGGGGTATCCATTATATGAAAAGGAGGAAGAATGAATCACCGCGTCCTGTTTACAGGACTTGTTTCCGTTTTACTGTCTGCCTGCGCTGCGGCAACGCCAACGCCCATGGCGGCGACCCCCACACAAACATCCCCACCCCCAGTGCCGACCTTAACCCCTACGGCCGCGCCACCAAAGGTGGAACTGCGCGCAAAGGCTGAAGTAGTCAACTGCCGTTTTGGACCGGGGACAGTGTATGAACTGATCAACGAATTGTCAGGCGGACAATCTGCCCGCGTGGTTGGCAGGGATGAATCTTCAACCTGGTGGTATGTCCGCGACCCCGGCAACCCCAATGGCTTTTGCTGGGTATCTTCCGATGTGACCGAGATCGAAGGTGAAACGCAAAAACTTCCCGTGGAATCCGCTCCGGTGGTGACGGTGATCGATACCACCTTGCGCGCCGAACCGACGCGCATCGTCGTTGGCTGTGACCAGTTTCCACAGACCATTTTCCTCGAAGCCGAGATCACGACCAATGGCCCCGCTTTTGTCACCTGGAAATGGGAAGCCAGCACGGGAGTCTCGTCGCAAGAGGTCATCATGGTCTTCGAACAAGCGGGGACACAACTAATCAACGACTACTACCAAATCGGCGCGCCGGGCGACTATTGGATCAGGCTGAACCTACTCGCACCGAATCAAATCATCCGTGAGGTGAAAGTCCCCGTGACCTGCACGCCATAAACAAAAGGAGTCCAAAGTCGGGAGACTTTGGACTCCGAATGCTTTCTTCCCGGCTAACGCTCGAATTGGACAGACTTGTATCCCAATGTGGAGAAGAATTTGAACAGGTAATTTTCGGCGTTGGACTGCGCCTGTTGCAGGATTCCATCCTCCAGCACGCTCTGGCGGATTTTGTCCTCAGCCGCCTGACGGCAACTGGTCTCCAGGCTGGCATCGGTCACGGCAAAGGGCCCCGTCTCGCGGTCATACACGTATGACTTGTCATTGTCCAGCGTGGCCACAAAGATCTCAGCGGGAGGCAGCCTCACTTACAGGGTTTCACCGCCCAAGCGCATATCGCCTGGCTGAATTTTTTCCATGTCGATGCCGGCGATAACCACCCCATGTCCTACGAACAGCACCTTGTCGCCCATAAAAACGGACAGCGGACCTTCCTGGTTGACTTCGCAGGTCACCACCTGTTCCACGCTGTATTGAATCGTCTCCAACCGCGCCAGCGACCTGA
>CAILWD010000313.1 GCA_903837815.1 uncultured Chloroflexota bacterium
AAGGCTCGAAGGGAGTCAAATCCAACGTGGTCTGTGACGCGCTACTGCTCGATCCCAAATCCCGTTCGGATACTTACCCTTACATCGAGATCGACGAAGACGATGTAACCATCGGACACGAAGCCTCGGTCAGCAAGGTTGGCGAGGAGCAGTTGTTCTACCTCATGTCGCGCGGGCTGAGTGAAGAGGAAGCCACCACCATGGTTGTCTCCGGCTTCATCGAGCCGCTGGTCAAGGAATTGCCAATGGAATACGCGGTGGAAATGAACCGCCTGATCCAGTTGCAGATGGAAGGTTCGATAGGATAATTCGTCATTGCGAGAGCGTTAGCCCGAAGCAATCTCTCACATGCGGAAGATTGCTTCGTCGGGGAAGGCACCCTCCTCGCAATGATATGGATAATAATCATGCAAGAGAAACCCAAAGTATCAGTTACCAGAACCCGGCGAGACTCTGCCGCGAAGGAATTTTCCTTCACCGCGGACTCCATCTCTGCCGGCGAATTGAACGATGTCCGCGCCCAGGCTTGGGATGCGTTTATGAAATTCTCCATGCCTGTCACCACCGATGAAGCCTGGCGGCGCACCGACTTGCGAATGTTGCCCGCGCCCGATTTCAAACTTCCGAAAGAAGGTGCATTTCACGACCTGCCTGTCGTTCCTGACTATTTGCTCCAGCCGTTGACCGGCGAAAAGCACGGCGGACAAATCAGCCTTATGCCGGGCGGTTCGCGCGTTGAACTCGACCCTGAACTCGTCTCGAAGGGCGTCATCTTCACTGACATCCGCACCGCCGAACGGGACCATCCCCAACTGCTGAGAAAATTGATCGGCAAAGTAGTCAAGGTGGACGATGGAAAATTTGCGGCGCTGGCTTCCGCGCTGGCGGGCAATGGCGTGCTGTTGCACGTCCCGCGTAATGTGCAGGTGGATACTCCGCTCCACTCTGTGTTGTGGGGACCGGGCGGCGACCTGGCTCACTTCTCTCACCTGATCGTCAATCTGGACGACGGCGCTTCGGTAACCTATGTTCATGAAGCCGCCTCGCCCGATGAACCCGGTCACGCCATGCACGCTGGTGTGGTCGAAATCCACGTTGGGCAAAATGCCAACTTGCGCTTTGTAGAATTGCAATCGTGGGGACGCCACGTCTGGAACTTCTCGCACGAACGCGCCCGCGTCGAACGCGGCGGCAACATTGATTGGATCTTCGGCGCGGTTGGGTCGCGGCTGACCAAGAACTTCTCTGACCTCGATTTGGCCGGCGAAGGGGCGCAGGGACGTATGTCGGGCTTTTACTTCACAGACGGTTCCCAGCACCTCGATCACGATACCCAGCAGAATCACTTTGCTCCGCATACCACCAGCGACCTGTTGTTCAAAGGCGCGTTGAAAGGGAAAAGCCGCTCTGTGTGGCAGGGCATGATTTACGTCGCGCCCGGCGCGCAGAAGACAGACGGCTATCAGGCAAACCGCAACCTCGTTTTGGATGACCAGTCGCGGGCGGATTCCATCCCCGGTCTGGAAATCCTCGCAGATGATGTCCGCTGTACGCACGGCGCGACGGTCGGTAAACTCGAAAAGGAGCCGCTTTTCTATCTCAAAAGTCGCGGTATTCCCGAAGCGGATGCCGAGCGGCTTGTGGTCGAGGGTTTCTTCGATCCCATCATGCAGCGCATTCCGTTCGAAGGTGTGCGCGAAAGATTCCAGCAAGCCATTCAGGAGAAATTGTCAGGGTAAAATAGAAGACCGTCCTGCGAATCAACTTGATTTGCGGGACGGTTGATCCGTCAGATTGAATCAGGCTGATGGGACGCGCCAACTTCCAGTTTGGAAAGAGGCGGAGGGCAGTACCAAAATCCACAACAGGATGTGAGTCATGGTCGAAAAATCGAAAGTCAAGTCAAAGGT
This sequence comes from uncultured Chloroflexota bacterium, assembly GCA_903837815.1. Taxonomy (GTDB): domain Bacteria; phylum Chloroflexota; class Anaerolineae; order Anaerolineales; family Villigracilaceae; genus Villigracilis. Next base: position 1,911 of record CAILWD010000313.1, read on the forward strand.
GGCGGTCAAAGCAAAATCTGTAAAGAAATTAACCTCAAAGCCAATTCCGAAGGTTAATCCCACTGGCAAGTTAACCATTAGAGCGGTGGAAAAAGAAAAGAAGAAGGAAGCGACGCCCAAGCTCGCGGCAGCGCAGGTTGTGAAACGGGTCATCAACCCATTTTCAGGGAAGCGGCCGGCTGTCAAGCGCTCTCCGCGTTCCACTCAGTTTTCGTACATGAAGGCGCCCGGTCTCGAGCATGAATTCGAAGTGGGCGACACGGTGGAGGTGTTTTGCGACCACGAGAAGAGCCGCGAGCGGATTCGCGGCTGGGTGAAGGGGATTGTGGTGCAGGTGGATTACAAGATGGTGGCGGTGCAATTCCGTTCGAATGTTTACCTCACCGACGGCTGGATGGTGCCCGACCGAATTCTGTGGTACCCCTTGAACTCGGAGCACATCCGCCCGGTTGCCGGTAAGAAGTCGGCAAAGGAAAAGAAGCCATTAATCCCGGTATATTAATATGAAACTCGATGTTGTTGAAGTCCGAAAGGACTTTCCAATTCTTGAACGTGAGGCGCGACCGGGTGTGCGCGTGACTTATCTGGATTCTACCGCCACGTCGCAAAAACCCGTGCAGGTGATTCAGGCGATGGACGATTTCTATCGCAAGTCAAATGCAAATATCCACCGCGGCGTTCATACGCTTGCCGAAGAATCCACTGCGCTGTACGAAGGCGCGCGCGAGCGGATTGCGAAATTCATCAATGCCGAATCGGCGCGGCAGGTGATTTACACCCGCAACACCACCGAGTCGATTAATCTGGTGGCGTACAGTTGGGCGCGTGCGAATCTAAAGCAAGGCGATCTTGTCATCCTGACCGAGATGGAACATCACAGCAATTTGGTTCCCTGGCACATGCTTCAAGCGGAGCGCGGCATCGAGTTGGACTTCATCCCCGTAACGGAGGATGGGCTACTGGATTTGGAGGTTTACAAATCTCAGTTGAATCGCCGCCCGAAGCTGGTCTCGTTTACCCACATGTCCAACGTCCTCGGGACGATTAATCCCGCCGCTGAAATCATCCGCCTTGCCCATGAAGTGGGCGCGGTGACTTTGGTGGACGGCGCTCAATCTGTTCCTCATTTGACGGTGGACGTGCAAGCCCTCGGCGCGGATTTTTACGCCTTCTCGGCGCACAAGATGTGCGGACCGACGGGCATTGGCGCGTTGTACGGCAAGCAGGACTTGCTCGAATCCATGCCGCCCTTCCTCGGCGGCGGCGACATGATTCGGGAGGTCAAGCTGCGCTCGTTCCGTCCGAATTCCCTGCCGCACAAATTCGAGGCTGGCACTCCCGCCATTGCCGAGGCGGTCGGTTTCGGCGCGGCGGTAGATTATCTCTCCGCCATCGGCATGGACAAGATCGCGGCGCATGAACATGAAATCACCGAATATGCCCTGGAGCGGCTGGAGGAAATCCCCGGCGTGAAGTTGTTCGGTCCCTCGGCGGATAAAAAAGGCGGCGTGGCAGCGTTCACACTCGAAGACATCCACCCGCATGACGTGGCGCAAATCCTGGACCAGGACGGAATCGCCGTCCGTGCGGGACATCACTGCGCCCAGCCCCTGCACGAGAAATTTGGAATCCCCGCCACCAGCCGCGCTTCCTTCTATTTGTACAGCACGAAAGAGGAGGTGGATTTTCTGGTGAACGGAATTTATAAAGTGAAGGAAATGTTTTCGTAAAGTGGCAGGGTATCGAAGTGTCAAGGTGTCATTGACACTTTTGACACCTCGACACTTTTTTCGACACTTTTGATGGAGCATTCATGGACGACCTATACAGAGAAGTCATCATCGAGCATTACAAAAATCCCTCCTACCGAGGAAAACTCGATCCGCACGATATTTCATTTGCGGATAACAACCCGCTCTGCGGCGACCACATCCAGATTGACCTGCGAGTGGACGGAAACGGCATCGTGACCGATGCCCGCTTCGACGGTCACGGTTGCGCCATCTCGCAAGCCTCCGCCGACCTGTTGCTTGAATCCATCATCGGCAAGCCGCTGGAAGAAGTGAAGAAGCTCAACAAGGACTCCGTCCTCGAATTGCTTGGCATCGACCTCGGACCTGTCCGCTTGAAATGCGCCCTGCTCTCGTTGAAGGTCTTGAAGGCGGGAGTCTATGGGATGAACGAAGCCAGCGATTCTCTGGTGGAGTGAGGAAGTACGCAAGTACACAGGTAATCATGTTCAACTACACTTCCATTGATGAGGATAAAATCGAATTTGTAGAAATTGCCCCCGCTTCCGAACTCCCAAACGGCGAGCGGCTGTTTGTCGAAGTCGGTGACAAGCCGATTGTGATTTTCAATATCGCAGGGCAATTCTTCGCGATTGGCGATGTCTGCACCCATGACGATGGTCCGCTGGGAGATGGGGATTTGGAAGGACATCACGTCGTCTGCCCGCGCCACGGCGCAGAATTCGATGTGCGGACGGGCAAAGCCATGTCCATGCCCGCGGTGATGGACATCCCCGCCTATCCGGTTCAGGTCAGGGATGGGAACATTTTTGTGGGTATACCGAAGGAATAAACTAAAAGCGCTCTCGATGAGGGCGCTTTTTTATTTGTCGATTATTTTATCCGCCGTCTATGGCTTTTTCTCCCAAAGTTTTACAATCGCCCAGACTGGATAATCTTGTGTAGTTACACCATCGGCGCCATCCACTTCGAGCCTAAAGACATTGACTCCTTCAAAGATATTGACCGGAGGACTTGGGATGTATATGACCGGCCTCTTTTCCAGCGTGGACGATTCCTCGAAAACCAGTTCTTCGTTGAGATAAACCCTGAACGTCACGCCTGCCGGGTCGTCGGCGGGGACATCCTTGTAGCCGACCTTTACTTCGAGATAGGCGTCTGGATGCGGCTTGTCGAAAAATGGCGCGTACTCTCCGACTATCTGATGATACTGATAATACGGATAAGCCAGGATTACCTGTTTTTTGTTTCTTTCCCCGGGCATGGGGACGTCGTAATCCCAACCAGTGTAGCCATACCCGTCACTTACGTTGGAAAGATAAAACTCGGGATTTGGATCAAGCGGCTCGGTTAGGAACTTAAGTTCCACTGCGCCCTCTCCGCTGCCGTCTTCATACCAATAGGCAGTGTCGGCTTCCTTTACAAAATCATAGAGTAGAACGGGCGCTGGAGTCGTTGTCGGCGTGAAGGTTTCGGTTGACGTCATGGTCTCTGTTGGAGTGTCAGTATGAGTAACCGATGGAATGGGTGACGATGTGCCCGTCCTGGTTATTGTCGGACGAGTGGGAATCACCTCTGTGGGAGGAGTGTTCCCCGGAATTAAATTGAACCCAATCCAAGCCATAACAGCCAGAACGACCAGCCCGATTGCGCCGCCGCATCCGCAGCCGAAGTATTTTTTGCAGCCAGACGCATTTCCTTTCAATGGGGCGATGATCCCATTCAAGGTATTGATGTTGTGCTGGGTAATGGCCGCTCCAGCCTTGTCTCCAATTGCCTGGCGTATATTCAACGCTTGCGATAAAAATGTCTTTGCCTCGCTGGCGTATCCCAGATAAAGGGCGCGGCTTCCCAATTGGTGCAGCGCCCAGGCAGTCACCTTGCTGTCGTTCAACGCCTTTGCCGCAGTTAGAATGAGATTCAAAATATCAGACCAGGCTTGCCAGCGCTTGTAGTAGACCATGAACTTCTCAAGCAGGCGACCCAGTTGGATCACCTCGCGCCACTGTTTTCTCTCCCCGGCAGTTTTGATGGTGTGGATCAGCAGTCCGCTTGATTCTTCCACCAGCGCTGAGGCGGGCTGTTGACTTAGCCATTGAACGGCGTAATTGAGCAAAATATCCTGCCAGGAAGCGATGTCCCATGCGGAGCGGATGGAAGCGACAAGAGCATCCGTGATGCTGAACTTCGGGCTGTGCGCCTGGACCAACCCGAGGCTGGTCAATCTTTGGACGGCGCTTTCGCTACCACTGTCTTTGAAGATGCCTTTGATATGTTCCAGCGAAACGATATTTCCGCCCGCGGCAGCCAGGAGCGCCAGGATTTGTTTCTCCTGTTCGGTGAGGCTTGCCATGCCCACGTAAACCAGCGACTTGTTTTCGGCTGTTTCGCCTGTGATCCTGTTGAGGATATTTTCAATGGGTTTTCCGCTGTCTCTGGCAAGCGCCGCCGCCTGTAGGATTTGCAGGGGATGCCCCCTCAACGCAGAACAGATTTTTATCGCTGTCGGTCTTTCCTGTTCGTTCAGCGGATGGGAGAATTCCTTTTCGAAGAGCCTGAGGGATTCATTTTCGGGTAGTCCCTGCAATTGAATTACTTCGCCTTCTCCCAGCAGGCTGCGTTCCGTGGACGAAAAAAGGAAGAGGGAGTTGGGAATGGCGTTCAGAAGGGATGTGACTTTATTTGCGCCCAGTTGTGCATCGTCGAGAAAAACGAGCGCTTTTATGTCCTGCAAAGCGAGCAGGATTTCCGTTGTTGTCGGTTTGTAGGTTGAAGCGCTGTCGAAAAAGGCGTCGAACAAGGCTTGAAGCAGGTCTTCGTACCCAAGCCCGGCTGCGTTGAGGTAGATGCTTCCGCTTGTGAATTTGCCCGCATCTAAAACATGGCTCAGATGGCGGATGAAAGATGTCTTTCCAACGCCGGCCTGTCCCCACATGGAAATGGGACTGGAGGTTGTCACGGCTTGTTGGACGGTCTCAAGTTGATTTTCACGGTCGAGCAGGGAGGGAAATGCGCGCGGCTTGATCGTCACGGGCGTTGGGCGCGCCGAATATTTTGGCTTGTCTGACGCCTGGTTGATGTTGACCACGCCTCCGTTCACATCCCCGATCTTGATCACGTGGTTGTTGTTCCCAAACACCAATACGCTGTCTGCCACATTACCGCTAATGGATATGTTTTGCATAAGACCTTTCCATCGGAACCAACTTCGGTTGGCGATCAAATTCATTATATAGTTTTTGGACAGGAAATGTCAACAAAGAATTTTCCACTGAATATCCGTCATTGCGAGCGCACTTCGCGAAGCAATCTCCCGCTTTTGTGTAATTGTTTGTTAAAAAGTGGCAAGGTGATTGCTTCGCGCGCAAGAACGCCGCTCTCGCAATGACGGATGTACGATGGCAAACAAAGAATTTGAATTCCCAAAATCTACGGTAAACTTGTCATTTCCCATGACAGCAAAAATCATCCCCCCAACTCACATCACCCAATCGGACGAAATCCTCGACAAAGGCTACGACCCCAAAGTGGCGCGCGGACTGATGCGATTCGTCGAGCCATATTCGGGGCAGATGTTGCTTGCTTTGCTTTTTATGTTTTTTGTGGCGGCTGCTTCGGTCTCTGGTCCTTATTTTGTCAAACTTGCCATCGATGACGGCATCCGTGCCAATGATCTTGTGGCGCTGAAAAGAATCGTGCTGATTTTCCTTGCCGTGTCCGTCGCGCAACTGATCATCAATTATTACCGCGTGCGGATCATGTCGCGCGTGGGACAGCATGTGCTGTACGACGTGCGCACCGCCATGTTCGACCACCTGCAAAAGCTCTCGCTCAGTTTCTACAACCGCTACAGCGTGGGAAAAGTCATCACCCGCATCATCAACGATGTGGGCACCCTGCGCGAATTCATCACCTGGGCGGTGCTGGCCATCGTGCGGAATTTGCTTGGCATCGTCGGCACGATCCTTGCCATGCTGACCCTCAACCTCAAACTGTCCCTGCTGACCTTTGCCGTCCTGCCGCTGATGATTTGGGCGACAGTCGCCTTCCGCCAGGTGGCGCGGAAAAACTATCGCAAAGTGCGCGCCGCCGTCTCGTGGACAAACTCCACGCTGGCGGAGAACATCAACGGCGTGCGTGTGGTGCAGGCGTTTTCGCGTCAGGAGCGGAATTACAAAACCTTCAGCGAATATGTCAACCGCTATTTCTACGAGACCAGTCTCGATGCGGCGAAGGTTGCTTCGGTTTACACGCCCATCGTGGACATCCTCGGCGCGATTGCGACAGCGCTTGTGGTCTACGTCGGCGGGACGGCGGTGTTGGGCGAGTCGATCACACCCGGCGTGTTGATCGCCTTCGTCTTGTACGTGGATCGCTTCTTCGAGCCGATTCGCGACCTGAGCCGCCGCTTCGACACGCTCCAGTCTACGATGGCGGGCGGCGAAAGAATTTTGGAATTGCTCAACACGCCCGTCGAGGTTCGGGATGCGGAAAATGCCGTCGAGATGAA
>CAILWD010000314.1 GCA_903837815.1 uncultured Chloroflexota bacterium
CGAGATTGACTTAAGCTACGATACGCTTTATCTGGGAAGCAGACCTGTAAAAACAAGCACAATCAAAAGCAAGTCTTCCTCAACCAAAAAGAAAAGAGCGGCGAACCTGTCTGTCAAAAAGACAAAACAGACGAGAGCAACAGTTGTGGCAAGATAGAATCAAAAGCGGGGTTTTGAAAGCCGCATTTTTGATTTCCTACTCGTCCTGCTCCTCATCTTTCGGTTGCTTCTTCGGCTTGGGCGGTTTGACAGTCACTTTCTCCGAAAGCGCCAGCGCAAGTACGTCGTCCATGTGTTTGATGGGGACAATCTTCAACTCAGATTTTGCGGTCTTGGGCAAATCGACCAAATCCTTCAGATTCTTTTCTGGCAGGAGGACGGTCTTGAGTCCGGCGCGGTGAGCGGCGAGGACTTTCTCGCGCACACCGCCGATGGGAAGCACCCGCCCGCGCAATGTGATCTCGCCCGTCATGCCGACCAGACGAAACACAGGTCGCCCCGTGAGCGCGGAGATGATTGCCGTCGCCATTGTAATCCCCGCCGAAGGTCCGTCCTTGGGGATTCCGCCTTCGGGCATGTGGACATGGATGTCCATGCGCTCGAAGACTTCGGGATCGATCTTGAGCGCGGCGGCGCGGGATTTGATGTAGGTCAGAGCCGCCTGACCCGACTCCTGCATCACCTCGCCCAGTTGACCCGTCATCTGCATCCCGCCCTTGCCTTCGAGGACGGCGACTTCCACCGCCATGATCTCGCCGCCGTTTTCGGTCCAGGCGAGGCTGGTGGCGACGCCCACTTCATCGGTGCGTTCCGCCTCGGAGGGAAAGACCTGTTGCGGTCCGAGCAGTTTCTCGATCAGTTCAGGAGCAATCGAAGCAGGGAACTTCTTTCCTTCCGCTTTCATGCGCGCAACTTTACGGCAAATTTTCCCAACCTCACGCTCCAAATTACGCACACCCGCTTCGTAGGTGTATTCGCGGATGATGCGCTGTAATGAGGCGATTTCAAATGCCACGCCAAGCGAGTCGATTCCGTTTTCTTCGATCTGGCGCGGGATGAGATAGCGATTGGCAATCTCCAGTTTTTCCTCTTCGATGTAGCCGGGGAATTCGATCACTTCCATGCGATCCAACAGCGGAGCAGGAATGCTTCCCAGCGAATTGGCGGTGGTGATGAACATGACCTTCGACAGGTCAAACGGCAGTTCGAGGTAGTGGTCGCTGAAAGCAAAATTCTGCTCAGGGTCGAGGACTTCCAGCATCGCCGAAGCGGGGTCGCCGCGAAAATCGGAGTACAGTTTGTCAATTTCATCCAGCATAAAAAGCGGATTGGATGTGCCAGCCCGTTTCATCGTCTGAAGAATCCGCCCAGGCAACGCGCCGATGTAGGTGCGGCGATGTCCGCGGATTTCGGCTTCGTCGCGCACGCCGCCCAAAGACACGCGCACGAACTTGCGGCCCAGCGCGTCGGCAATCGAACGTCCGAGCGAGGTCTTGCCCACACCAGGAGGCCCGACGAAACATAGAATCGGCTGGCGTTCCTTCTTGGGTTTGAGAGAACGCACGGCGATGTATTCCAGAATTCTTTCCTTGGCTTTCTTCAAACCGTAGTGATCGCGCTCTAAAATCTTCGCGGCATTCTTCACGTCGAGATTATCGGGCGTGGGATTATTCCACGGCAGATCGACGATCCAGTCAATGTAGGTGCGGATGATGCCCACTTCGGGAGCCATCGGCGGCATCTGGTTCAGCCGCTCCAACTCTTTGAGCGCCACCTTCTTCGCCTCTTCGGGCAGGTCGGCACTCTCGACCTTCTTTTTCAAGTCGGACGATTCACGCGAGAAAATATCGCCTTCGCCCAGTTCATTTTGAATCTGTTTCATCTGTTCGCGCAGATAAAACTCACGCTGACTTTTATCCACTTCGTTTTGGACGCGGGAATGAATCTCATCTTCGAGTTCGAGCACGTCCACTTCCTGCGCGAGGATGGCGTTCAACTGACCGAGCCGCGCCTTCGGGTCGAGAATCAGCAACAGGCGCAGTTTGGCTTCGTAGTTCAGCGAAAGCGAGGTGGCGATCATATCCGCCAGCCAGCCAGGCTCTGAAATATTCAATGCGAATAAGTGCGCTTCTTCGGGAATCGAACGATCCAGTTGCACACAGCGTTCGAAGAGACTCAACGCGGAGCGCATCAATGCCTGTGTCTGTCGGTCGGCGGTTGTCGGTTCATTAATCACCCGCGCGCGCACTTTGATGTACGGCTTCAAACTCAGGTATTCGACAATCTCCACACGCTTGCGTCCCTGCACCAGCGCGGAGTATGAGCCGTCGGGCATATTCAACAGCCGCCCCACCGCCATCTCCACACCGACGGGTAGAAAATCGTTGATGCCAGGGTCGTTCACTTCGGGGTCTTTTTGAGTCAGCCCGATCACGGTCTGTTCTTTGCGTTGGGCATCCTGCACCGCCAACAACGAAGACTCGCGCCCCACAAAAATCGGCGAGACCATACGCGGAAAGATGACCATGTCGCGCAGGGGCAGCACGGCGGCTTCGATCAGCCCGTCGGCGGTTGGCGCCATATTCGGGACGCGGTACAACTCCTCGGTGCGCTGAGAGAGGGTCAGGTCGAAATTATCTTCTTCATTCCAATCAGATTGATGATTCATGAGTTACTCGTTTTCCATGCAGACATGACTTCCGCCGTCACAAACATGCTTCCAGCGGATAAAACAATGCTACCATCTTTTGCGGATAATTCCAGCGCCCGCGCCAATGCGGATTTCACTGGCGTGACCAATTCCGACTCTGCCCCAGCCTGATTCGCCAACCCTTGAATTCGTTCCACTTCAAGCGCGCGCGGATGGTCGGCGCGGGTGATGATGATTTTTTGAATCTTCGGCTTCAACGCCGCAAACATCGCGAGGATGTTCTTGTCCTCCGACGCGCCGAAGATGAGATAAACCTTCCTGTCGGGGAAGTAGGTGTCGAGCGTCTCGCGCAACTTTTCGAAGGAATCCTGGTTGTGCGCCGAGTCGAAGATGACGGGCGGTTCGCGCCGTGCCAACTCGAAGCGGGCGCGCCATTTTACCTGAGAAAAGCCTTTTTGTATCTGTTCGTCGGTGATGGGAATTTTACTGGCGCGCAATGCAACATAAGCCGTTGCTGCATTCTCGATTTGATGACTTCCAAGCAAGGGAATTCTGAATATTACGTCCTGAGCGTAGTCGAAGGACGATTTTACAGAGTGCGCTTCGACTACGCTCACATTGTCCCGATGTACTTTCGGGAGCGCGAACGTTTGCCCCTCCAAAGATGACTCGACCAGCGCAAACTTTATATCTCTGCCGACCAAAGTCAGTTCTGCGTTCTTTGATTTGGCTACACACTCCACAACGGCGAGCGCTTCATCCTTTTGCGGGGACGAGACCACAGGCACGCCCTGCTTGATAATGCCCGCCTTCTCGCCAGCAATCAGGGTCAGCGTGTCGCCGAGGACGGCGGTGTGGTCGTAGGACAGAGACGTGATGACCGAAACTTTCGGGGTGACGACGTTGGTCGCGTCCAGCCGCCCGCCCAAGCCGACTTCAAAGACTGCCGCGTTCACGCCATATTTTGCAAATGCCAAAAACGCCAGCGCGGTGGTGATTTCAAAGGTGGTCAGTTTTTCAATTTTCGCCACGTGCGGCTTGACTTCCTCCACCAGTTCGACCAACTGTCCGTGTGAAATCGGCGCACCGTTGATTTGAATCCGCTCGACGTAATCTTCCAAATGCGGTGACGTGTACAAGCCGGCGGTGTATCCCGCTGCCATCAAAGCCGACGCACACAGCGCGGAAGTTGACCCCTTGCCCTTCGTCCCCGCCACATGGATGATGGGATAGCGGTTCTGCGGGTTCCCCAGCGAGTCCATCAAGGCAAACATGCGGTCGAGGTTGAAGTCTGCCTTCGCCAATTCGGAGGCGTGTTTCAGGCTATAATCCACGAAGGAATAGAGGTAATCGAGGGCTTGGTTGTATGCGGTTTCGGTGTTCATACGTGAGATTGTAAAGCGGAATTAGTAATTGGTAAATTGTAATTTGGGAGAGCAACGCATGTCCATTCAACTGATTCAAAATTACTAAAAATACAGCAAAGAAAAATAGCCTTGTAAAGCCATCTCAGGCAGAAAAACAGCCCAAATTACCAATCTTCCAATTATCAAACGCTCGCCACCCTCACCATCCACCGTTTCCGCGCATCCCGTTTTATGAAGACACTTCGACTTCCCCTACGGGGGCGATGTCGCTCAGTGCGAGTTTCTGGAAGTGGGCGGATTGGGGCAAGCGGTTGATGGAGTTGCATTTGAATTACGAAACGATAGAGCCGTTTCGGTTGGAACGGGTAGAGACCCCCTCCGCCCTGCCTGCGGCGGGCACCTCCCCCAAATACGACA
>CAILWD010000315.1 GCA_903837815.1 uncultured Chloroflexota bacterium
CTGACAAACCTGGGCGAGTCGCCCACAACCATACGCCGCTCAACCTGGGAGGCGCTGCTGGTGGCTGTGCTACCCGGCCGTTTCGATCCGCAATCCGCAAAAAACAGCGCGGATGTGATCTCGCTGCTGCGGCGTGCCGGCTACCCGTATGACACCCCCGGCGAGTTCTACGCCGCCGCGATGCGCGACTTTTCCCTGTTTCTGGGCGTGGGCGGGACGCTGGCTGGCGCCCTGGCGGCGATGGACATGGCGATTGCCGCGCCGTTCATCGCTCTGATCTTCGGTTTTCTCGGTTTACGCCGGCCGTATGTGCGGCTCAAGAACCTGGCCAGGAAGCGCGCCGAGTCGATGCGCAGCAACATGCTGATTGGGTTGTCCGTTCTTTCTGCTCTGCTCTCGTCGGGCGTGGGCGTTCAGGAAGCATTACGCCGGGCGGCCTCGGTGGGTGGGCCGTTCTGCAACCTGCTGGGGCTGCTGGTGGCGCGGATGGAAGTCGAGGATTTTGGAAAGGCCATTGAAGTCACCCGCGCTCATCTCCCGGATGTAAGCGATGTGGAAGTCAACCTGTTCCTGCGCGACATCCATGATTTCTTCGCCAACAACCGCCCGGTACTATCCAGTGTGCAGGGCTTGCAGGAAGCGGTTCATCGCTCGGTGGTGGAACTGACCGAATCGCGGGCGGCGCTGGTGCGCCAGCGCGCCGGCCTGTTCGGGGTGCTGGCCGTGGTGGGGCTGATCCTGGCGATCATTGCGCCGTTTTTGGGAGGTGGGTTGATATAAACCGGATTAGCATAATTGAAATTATCCTAATTCAAATTATGCTAAACACAGACTGGGCATTCGATTTGCCGTGGAAAAATTTGAGTCGCCGGTGAATACCACCACGATTCCCATCCTGATCATCGAATTCAGCAACGACCCGCTGGTGGAAACGGCCCTGCTCGAAAAAACTGCGAGACCCTTCCCCAACTGCGAAGGTGGTGACGGTAGACAACGGGCACTATTCCTACATGGTCACAGCAATTTTTACGCCCAACAGTTGCGGGATTTCCTGGAAAATAAAACGCCCTGAGAAACCAGGGCGTCAGCACGAGAAAAACACCTACCGATTCAAGCCACGCGCGTCAGGACAACTACTGGAATGATGCGCGTGGTTTTTTGTTGGTACTCGGCAAAGCCGGGCATCATCTCCACCATTTTGGCATACAGTCTTGTCCGTTCCGGCTCGGCAGCCATCTCGGCTCGAACCTGGAACGTTTCGGTGCCTACTTCAACAGTAGCCAGCGGGTTGGCGAGCAGGTTGTGATACCAGTCCGGATTGGTGGGAGCGCCGGCTTTGGATGCAATGATCACCAACCGTTCGCCGTCCGCGACATAGGCAACCGGGTTGACGCGCTCCTGCCCGCTCTTTGCTCCAATGGTATGCAGGAGCAGAAGCGTCCGTCCGGCAAATCGTCCACCGACCTGCCCGCCGTTCGCCCGAAACTCATCAATAATGGCCTTGTTCCAGTCATTTGGGGTACTCATTTAAATTTCCTTTCCAGGATAGTCAGGTTTTCGCTTTAGTTTACTCCCAATACTTGGCGGGCGCGAACATTGCCCGCTCAAAACCAATATCATCCATCCTTAATGACGCGGCGGGTATACCCCCTCGCGCTTTTTTGTATATTTCCGGCTGGCAGGCAATCTGCCAGCCGATTTCTTTTTGAAAGGAGAGATGC
>CAILWD010000316.1 GCA_903837815.1 uncultured Chloroflexota bacterium
CCCAATGTAACCTGCCTTTCTTGTCTGCCTGGAGTTCCTCGATGTGTTTGCGCTCCTTGCTTTGAATGACTTCAAGGTCGTCCTTCTGGTACATCTCGGCAAACGTTTCGCTCCAGATATCGAAATCCGTTTTTCCGATGATGTCCTCGATGTCCCTTTCCGCCACTTTTGTGAATTGCTCGTTTACCGCCACGTATTTTCCGTCATTGTCTTTCAACCATGCCATGTCTGGAATGCTGTTGAGGATGGCAGATTGCCTCAATAGGGTTTCCTTGAGCATGGATTCGGATTGTTTCTGGGCGGTAACATCCTGCACCGCCCCGACGATTCCCGCAAGGCGGTTTTCATTTTCATCCCAAATGGGATGGGCAAAGATTCGCTCCCAGCGTATTTCCCCGGTTTTTGTCAGGGTTCTGATTTCAGATCCCACTACGCTATGACGGCTGAAGAGTTTTTCCATGTCGAGCGCGTCTTTTTCGAAGTCTTCCGGGTGGAGGTGCGCCATCCAACCGCCGGCAGCCTGATATTCTGCGAATGTGTATCCGGTCATCTTTTCGAAGGCGCCCGCCGCCCATACCTGGCGCACTTTTCTGTCTGCATAGACATCGCTGGCAAAAGTGTAATCGGAACTCACCCGCGAAATCAGCCTGTAGCGTTCTTCGCTTTCGCTGGCGCGTTGCAGGGCGTTTTGCATTTTCCGCGTCGCCAGGGTTTGCAGCAACATCCCCACCGGAAACAACACCAGGCTGATGATCCACGAAGTCATCGGTCCGCTGACGTATGTAGGGCTGAAGAACCCCTGGCTTTCAAGGGTTGCCATTCCCCAGCCTGACATCAGAGAAATGACGGTAACCCCGATTGCCACCCGCCTGTTTTTGAGAATTCCCGCAATCATGATGACTGTCGGGTAACCCACTAAATATGATTCCCCGCGCACGCCTGCCCCGGTAATGGCAGAGAGTGTAAAGAAAGCCCAAAGCGCGCCAATCTGCGTAAGGGTTGCCGCCCGAATATGTCCGCGATGAAGCAGGAACAGGATCAGCAAATTAATGGCTTCCGCCGAAACCGCCTGTGCTACTGCGCGGCTGGCATCCTGCGGGACCTTGATTAGAATGTACAACAGATAGATGGGGGGGACGAAAAGGAGCGTCCAGACAATAATGTTCAGAAAGTACGCCTGTCGCGTGATTTCTTCATCCTCGAAAACGGGCGGGGCAAAGACTTTCTTTGCCAGTCTAATCATTCTCCCCTCACTTTTTCAACTTGCGCGCATCCCCGTTGCGCGCCGTAACCCCAACTGCATCCAGATGCTCCAGCAATGCCTGCGCATATTTTCGGGTTGTACCCAGCACATCTCGCGCTTCAGCAAGCGTGATCTCCCCTTTTGTCCCGATTGTGTCTCGGACTTTTGTCACCAGCACATCGTAGTCCTTTTTGCGGAATAAGACATCCTGTGAGACCGCCATCAGTTCCCCCAGTTCGACCAGCGCATTGACGACTTCCTCGCCCACCTCGCTCTGACAATCTTTGAGACTTGGCGTGGCGTACGGATTTTGATCGAACAGCCGCAACAGAGCATTCACCCTGGCTTGGTCTGCCGCATCGAATTTGATCTCGTGTTCGGGCTTGGACAGCCAGGCCGCCTGGGCGGTGATCGAGTTTTCAGCAACCAGTTTGGAGATGACAACGTTGAAGACACGCGGCGGCAGTTTGAGTTTGCTCTTCAATTCTTCGCGTGGGATTCCGCGCCGCAGGGAGAATAGTTTGTGATATGCCTCAATTATTTCAATCACTTTGGCGCTCAACTTGCTCCAGTGGGGAAGGGCAATGGCGAGCGCGTTACTGGCTGCGGTCTGCGTGCCGTCTTCCAACACAAGAATTTGCCCGCTGTTGACCAACTCCTGCATGGCTGTTTCTGCTGCCGCAGATTCCAGCCGCGATTTTGCCGCCATCTCTTTGAGCGGCGCGGCGTTCAAAGCCAGCGCGGCTTCGAAAAGGATATCGACGGGCGTGCCTTGTGTCAGCGCTTCGAGAGATTTGAGCGTGTCATCATTGAAGCGTTTATGCCTGCCCTTTGGCTGGTGGTCTACGACGATGCCGCCGCCGAGCGTTTCGCTGGGAGACGGTCGCCGCAGGACGTATTTGTCGCCGCGCACAGCAACGACCGGGTCGCGCAGTTCGAGTTGTATCCAGCCCTCTTTGCCGGGCAAAAGTTCCTCAGTCCCAAGCAAACGGAGGTTGGCGATGGTTTCGCTGGCGCCTACGAAGAACTTCACCTCATCGCCGTGTTTGACCGAAGCCGAGGCGTCCTTTAAAAGTCGGAAGCGGGCATCCAGCCTGCGGGTGGACTGATATTGATTTGGGTGGATGACCACTTCGCCGCGTTGGATCAACTCGGTGTTGATTCCCGAAATGTTTACCGCAGTCCGCGAGCCAAGCATGGCTCTTTCTTCTTTTTTCTTGTGTGTTTGCAGTCCCCTGATTCTGCCCTTCCCTCCACTGGGCAAAATTTCCACCTCGTCGCCGACGGCGAAGTTCCCGTCGCTGAGCGTGCCGGTGACCACTGTGCCAAATCCGCTCATGCTGAAGACGCGGTCGATTGGCAGGCGCGGACGGTTCAAGTCGAGCCTTTCGGGCTTCTCTTCCAACACTTTTCCCAGGGTGGCAAGCAGCGCGTCCAGTCCTTGCCCGGTTTTGGCGGAGACCCGCACGATGGGCGCATCACGCAGGACGGTCTCGCTCACTGCGGCGCGGATGTCCATCTCGAGCAGGTCGAGCCAGTCCGAATCGGGGGCGAGGTCGGTCTTGGCCAAGACGATCACGCCGCCGGGGATTTGCAACAGATCCAAAATTGCCAGGTGTTCCTTTGTTTGCGGCATGACCCCTTCGTCTGCGGCAATCACCAGCAGCGCCGCATCGATTCCCCCAATTCCAGAAAGCATATTTTCGATGAAATCGCGATGACCGGGGACATCCACAATCCCCACTTCTTCACCATTGGGCAGGGTCATCCAGCCAAAGCCCAGTTCGATGGTCATCTCGCGGGCTTGCTCTTCCTTGAGCCGGTCAGGATGTGTGCCGGTCAGAGCGGCGATGAGTGTGGATTTGCCATGGTCTACATGACCTGCTGTACCGATAACTCGCATGATTTTTCTCGCGTTTTGCCTGCCTTTTCAATTTGTGCTTGCAACTTGCGACTACTTCCCTTTCTTGCCGTGGCCCATGATGCGCTGGTAGGAGGTCATCCACTCATGCACAACGTTCATGAGTTCCTGTAATTCCTTCTCGGTGGAGTCGGTCACCTGATGCAGTTGGTCCTGCATAACCTGCGTGGCGTCGTTCAGCGGTTGTATGCGTCCCTCCATTTTTTGCAGGTCCTTGCGAATATCGCGGAAGGACTCTTCGTTGGAGAGGCTGTACCCCGTCCAGCGTTTTTGGTCATCCACTTTGAAGCCGACCCATTCCTGCCTGAGACGATCCTCCGCCAGCCGCTGCATTTCGGTTACTTCACTGATGCGGCGTTCCAGTTTGGTGTTGAGTTCGAGGTAGGTATCCTGCGCCTTTTTTGCCCCGCGCAGTGCGTCATCCAGTTTCTGAATTTGCACGTCCAGACCAGCCGATTCTTTCTGGAATGTGTCGGCCTTTTCGCGCCAGTCCTTCCAGGCGCGTTCGCGGTCGAGTTGGGCGATAGCCTGCTGCTCGAAGAACGCCTTCTGTGCCTGTTTGCGTTCCAGTTCGGAGGCGATCAATTCGGTGAAACGGTTTTCCACGTTGCGCAGGCCATCCGAGGTCATGGTGTATTTGTCACGGTTCTCATCCACCCGTTTGCGGATGGCGACCAATTCGCCTTGAATGTCGGTGATATGTTTCAGGTCGTTCCGGCGGGTTTCATCCGTGGCTTTCAAGGCGTGAAGCACATCCTCGTTGGAACGGGTTGCCTTCTCGACGTGTTCCTTGAAGTCGCTGACGGTCGCCAACATGCGCTGGATTTCGTTCGTCCGTTCCTTGAGTTGTTTCTTGACTTCCTGGATGCTGGCTGTGGTCGTGGTCTTGAGTTGGATCAGGAGTTTGTTCGCCTCGGTCAATTCGGGCTGAAACTGTTTGACGATTTCCTTCTCGGCGCGGGTGTGCGCCTTGTCATTTTCCTCGATCACTTTGAGAATGTCGGTGCGCTGTTTGCCCAGCATGGCTTCGAACTGGTCCACCCGTTTGGAGGTTGGCGTCAGGTCGGTGATCTGCTTGCTGAGGACTTTGATCTGTTTTGAAACTGCGTTCACCGAAGTCTCGAAGGAATTCAAACGCTCGTTCAGTGCGGCGAGGACTTCCTTGTTTTCGCGCTGCTGTTTGTCCAGCCATTCGAGTCGCTTGACGATTTGTTCAAATTCCATGTTTCTCTCCGATTCATTGTGGGAAGTGGATAAATTATAGCACGTCCGCAAACAACCCTTTTATTGGCTGAGATGTTCGAACAGACTGGGAAGGCTTGCAATAAAGGGCTGCATTACCTGGGGGAACATGCCGAGGATGAACAACCCAATCACCCCGATGCCCAGCATGGCGGTTTGCACCCAGGTTTCATTCCATCCCCAGGCTTTGTCTTCCTCGGCCATCACGAAGACCGCCATTGTGCGCATGGCGGCTACCAGCAAGCCAAGCAGACCCAAAAAAGTCCACAGGGAAATGGTCAATGATTGCCCCGCCAATTCCTGCCATAATGCCAGGCGGGGGGGAAAACCTGCCAGCAGGGGAAAGCCCGTCACGGAAAGATGAGCCAGGAGAAGGGAAGCGACGGTGAGTGGATATTTGCGCGCCATTCCCTTTAGTCCGTTGAATTGCAGGGAATACACCTTGCGTTTGAGGATGGAAAGCGCCAGCGCCCAGACAGCCAGTTCCAATCCGCGGGGGATGGCAAGCAGGAAGACGATGTTTACCAGTTCTGTGGATTTCAGCCCCATCGCCAGCACAAAAAGCCCCGTCTCGGCGACTGCGGCATATCCCATGATGCGCCCAATGTGTTTCTCCTGAAGCGCGAACAGTCCGCCGCTTGCCACCATGATGACACCCGCAGCTTGAATGGCGCTGGAAAGCTGGGGCGAGGTGCGAATCCATGTGTAACGGTCCAAAAAGCCGAGCGCAAAACTGGCGGTGAATACGGGCAGGGCCCAAAGCAGGAACCCGGTTACGTATGGTGAGGCTTCCTCCATCAGCATGGGAATCCAGTTGAACAAAGGGAAGACGCCCAACAGGAATGCGAATCCCAGTAACAGCACAGTGCCAGCTTGCAAGGTGGCGCTTACTTCGCCGGGACCCGCTTCCACGCCCGCCAGCATCCACCCGGAAAAGAGGATGAACGGCATGGCAAGCATCTGGTAGATGAGAAAGCGCACCACACCGCGCCCCGGTCTTTGGTAAAGCGGGACCAGCAGCGGGATGACGAGCATGGCCGCCATCGTCAGAAGCAGGGCGGCAAACAGGAAAGGTTCCACAGCAATCGAAGCGGCCAACAACGCCACAATCATCAGTCCGAGCGAGACGAAACGGTTGGGAGAGCCTGACGCCTCCGTGCCAAAGAACCATAACGCTGCCAGTCCATAAATCACCGCAATCAACGAACCATCCGCGGTGCTGAAGGTGAAACTGCGTCCCAGGACTTGTATGGAAGGGGCGATCTTGATCGAGAGTGAACCCAGCAGGAGGGCGGTATCAATGGGAAAGATCAGGGCGGCGAGCGAAAGAATCACAGAAACGACGCCGACAACCAGCGGGACAAAACGTCGTTGCAGGAAAAGCAAACTGAAGGCCCCGATCAGGAACGGGGTCAATATCCAGATGACGGGGGCGCTCATGCTTCTTCCTCTGTCTCGAGCGCGACTGTTCCCGCTGTCAGCAGGTAGGAGCCGGTCAGACCCAGCCCGAGGTTGGTCATTGCCAGCAGGCCTGTTACAAGGATCGAGCTTTCGACCGCCGCATAGAGGATTTCGAAACCGGTCAATGTGGTCAGCAGGCCGAGGATGACGTTCAGGATGTCGGAATTTGTGCTGAGATGCGCCGCTCCCGCGCCCATCAACAGCAGGCCGCCCGCAATTACCGGCAGGCCCAGCCCCGGAATGGCCGCTTCGATGCGCGGCATTGCGCCGACAGTCGCCAGCCCGACGATCAAAAGGAGGGTCAGACGAAACCACTGTCCGCGTGGAAGGTTGGGACTTTGCTTTTCCTCTTCGGTGTTCGATAACCCCAGGTATGTCATGCCGAGCGCAGCGACCACCATCCAGCCGCTGATCAGTTTTGCCGAACCCATCACGAAGGGCAGGTGACGAGTGACCAGCCAGAAGGCGGCCAGGTATTGCAAGGCCAACGCGCCGAGACTCAGACGCCAGTCACGGTTTATCAGGATTGTGGCGGAAGTCCCCACCATCAGGAGCGCTGCGATCCATGAAACGATGTCGAATGCCATTTTTACGGCGCCCCTTGTATCATGAATGAGATGAAAAGAACCAGCAAAAGCAGGGTCCACATAATTCCGCCATCGCCTTCGAGGGTGGCGATCACAGCCTGGCTTGTCCTTCTGATGATGCGATACACCACCCACAGACTGCCGTATGCAGTGGACAAGCCCGAAGCAGCCGGGCCGCTGATCCAGTGTGCGCGGATGGGGTTGAGGATGCGTGTTCGGGGCGTTGCCCAGACCAAGCCCGCGGCGAGCAGGGAAGTGACCAGAGCCTGCAACCATGCGCCGACTTGAAGCGCGCCATGCCAGCCGACCAATCCCAGAAGGAGTTGGAAAAAGACGAGCAAAATGATACCCGCGGGATAAATCTTGTTTGCCCATCCCGGCTGCGATTCCATTGGCGTACGGCTTCCCATGCGCAATACCTGGCGCACAAACCCGGCCATTAGCAGGGACTGTGCAACAATCACGAACGGTACGAAATATCCCAGACTGCCAAGCCATGCGCTCGCGGTCAACGAAAATGGCAGGGAGGAAAGACTCCACACGCCGATGAGTAGTGCGCGATCCACCCATATTTGTTGCGCTGAAGCAAGGAAAAGCGAGCCGCCAACCAGGATTAATGCGCAGCCCCACGCGACCACACCGGGCGGATTCCCGCTGAGCGCGGAAATCGTCGCAAGCGCCGCAAGGCTGATGACCCAATATGGGCGCCCCGTTAACTCGTCGGGCGCGCGCAGCCACATCCATCCGCTGTACAAGGCCGCAAGGGTTGCAAGTCCCATCAATGGCGGTGTCAGGGCGGAGCTCAAACCTGCGGGTGAGACGTGCGCCAACAGAGCCAGGCTTGATATTGCCGAAACCAGGCGCAGCGAAGTGCCGATACCCCGCCTGAGGTTCGCTTCGGATGAGTAGGGAAGGTGAAGGGGCAGCACACCCAGCCGCAGTCCGGCCGCGATGACAAGGTACAGTCCCGAACCCGACATGGATTCAAACTCAAAAGTGTTTCCCCCGGCCAGGCTGGTGATGTTCGCCCACAACAATAACCCGCTGCCAAGCGCTCGTGTGGAAAAGGAAACAACGATTTTTTCGTTATTCGCTTCACCTTGTACTGAGCGCAATTGCGTGACGAGTTCGGCCAAATCCAACGCGCTCCAGACCAGCAGCAGGGTTAGTGGGTTGCCGGAGGTCACAGCCAGCAGGCCAATTCCGCCGATGGCAAAAGTCCCAGCCCAGGTAAATGAGTTGGTGATTTGGGAGCGTGTGATGGCGGTCAGCAGGATGGTGAGTGTGAGTGCGGTAATGCTCAAGGCAAGCGGCAGGGCGGTGGTGTTTGCCCGGAAAAGCAGCGGGGTTATGAATACGCTTTGCGGCTGCCATGCGGGCA
>CAILWD010000317.1 GCA_903837815.1 uncultured Chloroflexota bacterium
AGAGGCGTTTGATTACGTGGACGCGCCCATCATCCGTGTGGCGCAAAAGGAAGTTCCGCTTCCGTACAACCGAACCCTCGAACAAGCCGCATTGCCGCAAGTCCCCGACATCGTCGCCGCGGCAAAGGAGGTTTTGAAATAATGGCAGAAACCATCAACATGCCAAAACTTGGCTTCGACATGGCGGAGGGCTTGCTTGTCCGCTGGGTAAGACAGGTGGGCGAAACCATCAACAAAGGCGACGTGCTCGCCGAAATCGAAACCGACAAAGCCACCGTGGAAGTTGAATCCTCCGCGAGCGGCGTGGTGCTGCAATTGATCGTCGATCAGGGGACGATGGTTCCCATCAACGCGCCGATTGCGGTTGTCGGGCAATCTGGTGAAAAGGTGGAGGACAAGACCGAGGACGATAGACCGAAGACTGAATCAGCGCCGACTCCGCTGTCGGTTGATTCTGTTTCCCAAGCCATTGCCCCAGTCCAAACATCGTCCACCGTCCACGGTCAATCGTCCATCCTCAAAGCCAGTCCGCTGGCGAAAAAGGTTGCTCGTGATAAAAAGGTGGATTTATCCAACGTAAAAGGTACGGGGCCTGGTGGAAGGATTGTCCGCAGGGATATTGAAGCCGCGCTTGCCAGTAATCAGTCGTCAGTGAGCAGTGTTCAGTCTGCGCAACCCAATTCCCAATTACCAGGTACCAATCGCGAAAACACCGCTGTTCCAGTCACCAAACTCCGCCAAGCCATCGGGCGCAGGCTGGTCGAGTCAAAGCAAACCATCCCGCATTTCTACATCACTCACGAGTACAAGATGGAAGCCCTGCTCGAAATGCGGAAACAAATCAATGCGTACCTGGGCGAGAATGAAAAAGTCTCGGTCAATGACTTCATTATCAAAGCGGCGGCGCTGACTCTGCGTCAGTTCCCCAATCTAAATGCTACCATCAAGGGCAATGAGATTATCCAGTTTGGGAATGTCAACATCGGAGTGGCGGTGACCGTTCCCGGTGGACTGATGACTGTCGTCGTCAAGGATGCGGACCAGAAGTCCCTGCGCCAGATTTCGGCGGAGATCAAGTCAATGGCGGCGCGCGCCCGCGAAGGCAAGGTCAAACCTGAGGATGTGGACGGCTCGACTTTCTCCACTTCCAATTTGGGAATGTATGACGTGGAGGAATTCATTGCCATTG
Source organism: uncultured Chloroflexota bacterium (assembly GCA_903837815.1). Lineage (GTDB taxonomy): Bacteria > Chloroflexota > Anaerolineae > Anaerolineales > Villigracilaceae > Villigracilis. The sequence goes on from CAILWD010000317.1 coordinate 1,190, forward strand.
TCAACCCGCCTGAAGTTGGGATTTTGGCAATCAGTTCTGCGAGAGAAGTCCCTGTTGTGGAACGCGGCGAGTTAAAAGCAGGTTGGAGAATGAAAGCGACAATTTCAGTAGACCACCGTGTCAGCGACGGGGCGGAGGCGGCACAGTTCATGCAGGCGCTGGCGGGGTTCCTTGAAAATCCAGTCAGGATGCTGGTGTAAAAGAAAACTTCCGAAGTCTATGAGACTTCGGAAGTTTTTGTATCACAACTTTGAACGAATCACTTTGGACAGGCGCTCCATCCCGACTTGAATCTTTTCCGGTGGCACGCTGCCAAAGCTGACTCTCATGCAGTTGTTGCGGATGGGCTGACCTTCCACGAAGAACTCCCTGCCCGGCATGTAGGCTACTTTTTGCGCTTTGGCTTCTTCCAGCATTGCCGTTGTATCCACCTGCTCAGGCAGTTCGACCCAGGTGAATAGCCCGCCATCCGGATAGACATGGTTTGCGTCAGGCAGCATGAACTTGATGCAATTCATCATCGTGTCCCGCCGCTCGCGATGGATGTCGCGAATCCGCTTTAGATGAGGCTCGTACAGACCACGATTGAAGAATTCCGCGCAAAGGACTTGTGTAATCACATTGGTATGGGAATTGGTGGCTGTCTTCACTTCGTAGAGTTTGTCGATGATATTCCTGTCCGCGAAGGTGTAGCCCAAACGGGCGCCGGGCGAAAATATCTTGGACAGGCTGTTGACGAAAATGGTATTGCCGGTCTCGTCGAAATATTTGATGGGGGGCAGCGCTTCGCCGCTGTATCGCATCTCGCAGTAGGGATCATCCTCCAGAATGACGATGTCATGTTGACTGCCCAATTCCGCAAGCGCCCTGCGACGCTCCAGGCTTGTGGTCCGCCCGGAGGGATTCTGGAAAGTGGGGATGACGTAGATCATTTTTGGGGAATATTGTTTGATCTTGGCAGTCACATCTTCGATGACCAATCCATGTTCATCCGTTTCACAGGCGATGCACCTGGCTTCGAACATTTTGAAGACCTGAATGGATTGGATGAAAGTGGGAGACTCCACCAGGACAACATCGCCCGGCTCCAGATACAACTGGCTGACCAGGTTCATGCTCTCCATCCCGCCTGCCACAATGATCAGATTTTCCAGCCTGGCCTGGAGTCCTTTGGGCTGTAGCAGGTGGTCGATCACCGCCTGTCGCAAGTCTGGGATGCCGATGGGGTTGCCGTATTGGAGGGCCTGACTCCCTCGTTGCTCGCGGTTGAGCACTTCGTTGGCAATATCGTGGATCAACTCGACGGGCAGCGCTTCCCGCGCTGGGGCGCCCCCACCGAAGGAAATGGTTTCGGGATCGGTCATCGACTCGAACAGATAGCGGACCACGTCCGCTGTTGACTGCATATAGGCCATTCGTTTTGCAAAACCTGCCATCTTGCTCATCCTCACTTCGTGCTATTGAAAGTCAAGACCTCCGAGTTTTCATGCGAAGCTCTCGGAGGTCCTGTTTATGTTGGACAAATCCTCTTACTCGACGAAACGGTATTTCAGCAAAGTCCACACGGCTTCGAAGGCGTCGTGCAGTTTGATTTTCTTCCCTTCGGAGTATTCGCGCGGGTTGAAGGTGATTGGCACTTCAAAGATGCGGAACTTGCGCTTCAGGATCTTTGCGGTGAACTCTGGTTCGAAGTCGAAACTGTTTGCCCGCAGGATCATGCCGTTGAGGACTTCGCGGCGGAAGACCTTATAGCCTGTCTCCATATCGGTCAGGATGGTGTTGTAGAGGAGATTGGTCATGAAGGTCAACATCTGGTTGGCTACCTGATGCCAGAACATGGTCACTCGACGGGCGCGTCCCAGAAATCTTGATCCGTAGACTACGTCTGCGACGCCCTCTTCAATGGGTTGGAGCAGACTTGGGATGTCTCGCGGGTCGTATTCGAGGTCGGCGTCCTGGATGATTAACACGTCGCCCAGTGCCGCTCCCATTCCAGTGCGGACAGCCGCTCCCTTGCCCTTGTTCTGCTCATGCAGGATGACGCGCACGCCGCCTTTGCCATCCAATTCCTTGAGGATGTCGCGTGTACCGTCTTTCGAGCCATCGTCCACGACCACGATCTCATGGGCGAGGTTTTGATCTTGAACGCGCTTCAAGATGATTTTGATGCTTTCAGCTTCATTGTAAACGGGGATTATGACAGATAGTTTCATAAGGCGGATTATAAACGAAAAGAAGTATAATCGAATGCAAAATCCAGAACTTAGAAATCTCACACATCTGTTGGACAGAGAATTTATGACGAAACAACCCGCGCCATCCCCCGCTCCCGCCGGTGTTTTTACTCCATCTGCGGTCAACAGTGTTGAAGACACGGGGCTTTCCCCGCTATGGCTTCAAGACCTGATCCTCAAAGTATTATATTTCCGTGGCTACATCACCGGATTCAAGATCGCGGAGGAGATTGCGCTTCCCTATTCCGGGGTTACGGACCAACTGGTCACCGGCTTGAAGCAGGAAAAATTGATCGAGGTCAAGTCGTCACAGGGCGGGTTGGGAGGCGACGGCGCTTACGTGTATGGCATCACCAGCGCTGGAATCCTGCGCGCGCGTGAAGCCATGGATCGCAGTCAGTACGCCGGCCCCGCCCCCGTTCCCTTCGACGTTTACAATGAAGCCATCCGCCGCCAGAAAAGCGGACGCATGACCGTCACCAGCCGCACCATGCGCCAGATTCTTTCCCAACTGGTGATTTCCGAATCCATCTTCCAGCGGCTTGGCCCCGCCCTTAATTCCGGCACATCCATCTTTATGTACGGGCCTCCCGGCAACGGCAAGACCAGCATTGCCCGTGCCTTTGGCAACCTGGTGCTGAGTCAAAGCATGTACATCCCCTACGCCCTTTACCTCGATGGACAGGTCATCAAGGTGTACGATGCGGTGAGTCACAGCCTTGCGCCCGAAAACGACCAGACGAACACGACCACGCTGCGGGGCAATACCCGCCGTGACCTGCGCTGGGTGAAGATTCGCCGTCCGTTTATCGTTGTCGGCGGGGAACTCAACCTCGAAGGTCTTGACCTGGTCTTCGACGACACAGCCAAGTTCTACGAAGCCCCCTTCCAGGTCAAAGCCAACGGCGGCATCCTTTTGATCGACGACTTCGGACGCCAGCAAGTCCGCCCGCGTGACCTGCTCAACCGCTGGATCGTCCCGCTCGAAAACCGACTGGATTACCTTCGCCTGCACACCGGGCGCAAGGTGGAAGTCCCCTTCGATGTGTTGATCGTTTTCTCGACCAACCTGCCGCCCAAAGACCTCGTGGACGAAGCCTTCCTGCGCCGCCTGCGCCATAAAATCGAGATTGGCGACCCCAGTTTTGAGGAATACCGCGAAATCTTCAAACGCGTCGCACAGGATAAAAAAGTCGAATACAACGACCAGGGGCTTGCCTACCTTTTGCAGGAGTGGTACATCAAGCGCAACCGCAAACTGCGCGCCTCGCATCCGCGCGACCTGTGCGACCAAATCCTCGATATTTCCGCCTACCTTGCCGTGCCGCCAACCATGTCGCGCGAGATGATCGATCGTGCTGGTAAGGCATATTTTGTAGATCTATAAACTCCCTAAACTCAAAGGTGAATAATGCTAAATGTCTTGCTTGATGCAATGGGGCGTTCCATTCGGGAAGTCAGGCAAAGGCCTGAAAAGGCTGTTCAAATTTTCCACCACAACGACGCCGACGGGCTGACCTCCGGCGCCATCCTGACCCGCGCCTTCGAGCGGGAGGGGTTCAAAGTCCAGCGCTTTTGTTTGGAGAAGCCCTACCCCGCCGTTTTGAAAAAGGTATTTGAACAGGAGGGAAAACTCTTGATCTTTGCCGATTTCGCCGGCAGGATCGCCCCCCTGATTTCCGATTTGAATCGCGGACGAAACCTGACCCTGATTCTGGATCACCACGTTGCTGAAGCCTCCACTGACCCGATGGTCCACAACCTCGACCCTGACCTCTTCGGTTTGAAAGGCGACCGCGACATTTCCGCATCGACCACCTGCTACCTCTTCGCGCGGACGATGAATCCTGCCAACCGTGATTTGGCGTACGTCGCTGCCATCGGTGCGGTGGGCGACGGCTTTTTCGTGGACGGCGAACTGGTCAGCGAGAACCGTGAAGTCGCCCTCGAAGCCGTCCAGCAGGGGCGGATGGAGATTCACAAACTGGAGCGCGGAGAAGAATACTTTTTGACCGGCCCCACCGGTCTGCTCCCCGTCCTCGAGTTGAGCGACTACCTCGACTTGCTCGGCGGCGTGGGTTATTACCAGGGCGGACCCGACATGGGAATCCACGTGTGCCTCGAAGGTGTTTCGCCAGAATCCGACCGCATGGTGGCAGAATTAAAAGCCGTCCGCACGAAAATATTCGACGAGGAAATTTCCAGACTTCGGGCGGGGGCGTTGATCCAGACTCCCCGCATCCAGTGGTTCCACGTCGAGAAACGTCTCTTCCCGATGGGCGTGAAGATGATCGGCGC
>CAILWD010000318.1 GCA_903837815.1 uncultured Chloroflexota bacterium
ACAGCCCGATAGCAACGTGGAAACGGTGCGTTCTCCCCAGTGTTCCGGAATGTACATCTCATAAACTTCCACTTCGCCGTTGCCTGCCGAAAAAACCGTGCGGAAGGAGGCGTCGATCAATAACTCCTGCATACGTTCCGCGCCCCAGGCGGTGGAACTGATGGCTTGCAAACCGAAGGCTTCGAGCATTTGACGCATGGCCGGGTCATAATTACGGACAAGTACGCGCTTGACCTGCGGGTAGTGCGCACGGATGGCATGTCCGATAACGGCATTCAAAACATCCGAGTTGGTGACGACGGCGACACCGTCAGCAGTTGCCAGGCTGGCGCGGGTAAGCGTGTCGAGGGAAAGTACCTCGCCCTCCACGGTGCGCCCGTGAAAATCGGCGGGGAGGCGGTTGAAGTTGTTGCGGTTATTATCCACAACCACAACCTTGTGCTGTTGTTTGTAAAGGCGGTAGGCAAGCTGTTCGCCCACCCTGCCGCATCCGATGACGACGAAATTCATATGAATAACTCCTTACACAATGCTTTCTTCATGAACATGGTACGGCACGTTGGTGATGACAATGCCGTGGGTATTTTTCAACTGGTTGCGAAGAATATTGGCGGTATTGGTATGCAAGGCGCCGACAATCTGGTTGTCGGAGACAAACTCCGGCACCACCACCGTTATCGTTTCACCCGGCTGGCGCGACTCTGCGATATCGGCAATGTATTTCAAGATGGGCTCGACGAACAGGCGGTAGGGAGAATCAAGCAACACCAGCCGCACGCCCCCGCCCCAGGTTTCCCATTTGGCGCGGATTTTTTCGGCGTCGACAGGCTCGATGATCACATGCAAGGCGGTCACATCGTTGGATAACATGCGGGCGTAGCGTAACGCGGCAAGCGTCCCTTGATGAACGCCGCTGACCGGCATGATGACGCGGTGACGGGTGGCATGGTGGGCGATGGCGCCGATATTTTCGAGGGAAAGGTTTTTCGCAAGATTCCTGTAGTGTGTGTGAATCATCCACAGGACGCCGATTAGCGCAGGTATCAAAATCAGCACCACGTACGCGCCGTCCTTGAATTTGGTGATGGCAAAGACGAACATCACCACGCCGGTGCAGATTGCGCCAAAACCGTTGGTGACCATCTTCAAGCGCCAGAGCGGGTCATAATGAAGCGCCGAAACGCGGTGCGAACCTTCCTCCTTCTTTTCGGGGTGCAGGTTTCCACTCCGCCTCCAGCGCAACGCCATGCCAAACTGGGCAAGCGTAAATGACAAAAAGACGCCGATGGCGTAGAGCGGAATCAGGCGCGTCACGCTTGCCTGGAAGAGGACAATCAACAACGAAGACAGGATTGCCAGCGCCACAATGCCGCGTGAGTATACCAGCCGGCTGCCACGGTACGCCAGTTGACGCGGCAGGAAGCCGTCTATCGACATCAAGGCGCTTAAGCGCGGAAAACCGGCATAGGCTGTGTTCGCCGCCAGGATGAGGATAATGGTGGTCGCAAGGATCACGGCGTAATACAAAATTCCCTGACCGCCAAAAACCGTGCGCCCCAATTGGGAGATGACGGTTTCAAACTCCGAGGGCACGGCGCCCACCTGGCTGGAGAGGAAGGAAATTCCGAGAAACAAACCCGCAAGAATGAATGCCATCCAACTCAGGGTGATGGCGGCATTTTTGCTGCGCGGTTCCTTGAATGCCGTGATGCCGTTGGAAATGGCTTCAATCCCGGTCAACGCCGCCGTTCCACTGGAAAAGGCGTGGAGAATCAAAAACGGAGTGACGATGGTCGCAATCCCATGCATCTGGATTTCGGGCGGATCGATCACCGTGCCGAGCGCCCCAGTGATATATTTGTACATGCCGAACAGAATGGTGATGAACATGATGACAATGAACGATATGCTCGGCACGGCAATGGCGGACCCCGATTCGCGTACGCCCCGCAGATTAATCATCATGATCAACATTACCGCCGCCACCGACATCGCCACGCGGTATTCATACAGTTCCGGGTACGCAGACACAATCTGCGCTATGCCGGAAGAGATGGATACTGACACGGTCAGGATGTAGTCGGTTAAAAGCGCCGCCGCCGCAACCAGGCCGGGCAACTCTCCCAGGTTATCGCGCGCAACCACATATGCGCCGCCGCCGTCGGGGTAGGCGTGAATGACCTGAATGTATGAGATCGAGACAATCGTCAACAACAGGACGATGGCAATTGAAATCGGGAATACATACCCGAAAGCAATCGTTCCTGCCGCAGCCAGCACCACCATGATTTCCTGCGTGGCATAGGCATTGGAAGAAAGCGCGTCGGAGGCAAACACCGCCAGTCCAACCGCCTTGCCGATGGTCTCATGCGGAGCATCCGCCGTTGAAAGCGGGCGACCAATCAACCAGGAGCTCAGATTGCGCGGCGGTTTATAGTTTGCGGGACGTTCAATAATGGGGGTTTGTGTATTGTTTTCTTGATTGTGCATAGATACCGGCTTGTTGTCAAAGCGCGTCCTTACAATTTAAAGTATAAGGTGGGATTATAGTACAGATCCGGTTTACGCGGGCTTTGGGTCTTTGGGCTGCGAGAGGGGAATCTGCAAATAGAAGGTGCTGCCTTTGCCCACCGTGCTTTCCACCCACACACGTCCGCCGTGACTTTCAGCGATGGAGTTGACAATGGCAAGCCCCAGCCCCGACCCATATTGGGCGCGCGCTTCGCGTTGTTTGCCGCGATAGAACTTCTCGAATAGACGGGGCAGGTCGTCCATGGAAATACCAATGCCGGAATCTTCTATGGCAAAGATCAAATAACCTGGATGCGAGGAGGTGCGGATGGTCACACGCCCGTCGTTGGGGGTGTATTTAATGGCATTCTCCACCAGGTTATATACAGCCTGATGTAAAAGCGCCTGATCGGCTTCCACCGCATGAGGCATGTCTTTTGCAAACTCCGCGCTCAACGTAATATTCTTTTGGTGCGCCTGCAATTGCAGGGCGCTTGTCACGCGTTCGATGATATCCAGCACAGTGACGTGTTCCACTTGCAAGCCGACGCCCAGGTCGATGCGTCCCAGGTCGAGGAGGTTGTTTACCAGGCGCGACATATTCTCCACGCCGGAGATGATCTTCTTGACATAACCCTGCTGTTGCTCGTTCAACTCCCCCACCATATCCAGCATGGTGGCATATCCGCGCATCAGGGTTAGCGGAGAGCGCAGGTCATGGCTGACCGTTGCGACGAACTCCGACTTCATCGTATCCAGTTCCTTGAAGTGGGTCACATCACGCATGATGCAAACGCGCCCAACTGGATGGTTTTCCACCATGACCGAAGATGCGGTTGCAAGATAGGTATGCTTATCCGTCAGCAGGATTTCGGCGGATTGATTCTCTGCCATCCCCTGCAGAAGCGCCAGCAATGGTTTGAGTTTGACCACCTTTTCGGTTTCCACACCCGCGCTTTTTTCCACATCCAGATTAAGGGCGATGGATGCGGCACGATTTGTAAGCAGGAGGCGGTTACGATGGTCGGTCACCAGCACCGGGTCTGGGGTGGAGTTGAGAACGGCTTCCAACTGGCGGCGCGAGGCTTCGACATTCAAGTAGAGATGGGCGTTCGCAACCGCCAATGCCGCCTGGCCTGCAAGGGTGGTCACAAAGCGCACGTCGGAATCGGAGAACATGCGCGGTTGTTCAAAGCCGGCCCAGACCACGCCATAGTAACGGTTCTCGTGCCGCAGGGCAACCGCCAGCAAAGCCTGAGGTTGAGACAGAGACGGGTCCAGGTTCAGTTCACGGGAACGGGTCAGGTTGGGGATGACGATCTTTTCGTGGTTCTGAGCCAGCGCAAGGACCTGATCATCGAGATGGGCGTAAATATCCTGCACATCTCCCAAGGTAAAGCGGGAGGGAAGTTCCACAAAGGTGTCGGGCAGGATGGCTGGAGAAAGCACCACGCTGACTGAATTTGCGCCCGTGGAAAGAATTGCCTCCAAAACGGGCTTCACGGCATCCTGCATCTCGAGGCTGGATGCCACGCCCTGACTGACGCGCAACAGGCTGTTGATCTCGCCAAGCCGCGCCTGCAAACTGGAGCGCATTTGCTCGAAGGCGCGGCGCAGTTGCCCGACCTCGTCCACGCCGTCTACTTGGAGCGGGTGATCGAGGTTGCCCTGCGCAATGAGGTTGGATTCGGCCGCAAGGCTTTGCAGGGAGCCGGTTACGACTCGCAAGCCTACGCGCAGTGAAATCATCGCTACAAACGCCAGCACAATGATCATCAGCGAGAGGGGCAGGGCTATATTCAAGGCGAGTTGCTGCGCCTTTTGTGCGGGGACAGTCAACACCACCGCCCATGGGCGCCCCACCACAGGCTGATAATAGACCAGCTGCCGTGTCCCGTCTGAGGCAGTGCCATCATAGAGAACTGGTTTATCTCCGCGTTGATCGGCATAGGAGGCGAGCAACTGGCTCTTGTCTGAATGATAAAGAATACGTCCATTTTCGTTCAACAAAAATCCGTCACCGCCCAGGTCGCGCATGTGGGTAATGCTTTCGATCAGCGGCAGGGCAAGCGGGTTGGTTTCCAATGTAGTGCGCCCGATCAGGATGCGCTGCACCTGCCCTTCGCCATCTACAATGGCAACCAGGAAGGAGACGCGCGCGGCGTCGTTGACTGAAACAGGCGGAAGGGAATAGATTTGGGTCAATACACCGCTGGATGCCAGCATCGTTCCCGATATTTCATCGGGGTAGAGTTGGAAATTCGACGCGGCTGAAGCAGGATACCCCGCCAACACCCGTTGGTTCCCGCCCGCTTCAAGCACAAAGATTTGGTCGAAATAAGGGACTGCTTGAATACGCAGCCCAATGATGGATTTCAACTCGTCGCCGGTGGCGGTTAATAGGCGGGGTTCTGATGCCAGTTGCACAGCAAGGTTTTGGCCTGTTTCAAGAAAGAACGGCACTCCTCGCGCAGCAGATTCACTGGCGCTGGAAAGACGGTCTTCGAGCATGTCTCGCGCGGCTTTCCCCGCTACAACCCAGTCGCCAATCAGCAGGGTGAGAAGCAAAAGCGAGATGAAGGTTCCCACTCCAAAGAGAAACCGCGATTCAAGGCTTTTTTCGCCGGGAGATGGGAGCAATGCCTGTTTCCCTCCCCAGATGGATGGGAAAGCTGCCGCAATGACCTGCGTAAAGACCCCGCCGACGAGCATCTCACCGCCAAAGGCAAGAGCCACGATACCCGCATTGCTGACGGCAAAGTCGAGGCGGGCAGTAACCGGGATGGAAGCATTCACTCCCCAGTGGGTAAACAGGGAGTTGATGAAAGAAAATAAAACATGGAACGGGATCAGCAGTAACGCCGCCACCAGTGGCTGGCGCAGGAAGGCGTAGAATTTTGTGCGGTAACGCTGATGCATGTTGATCGAGAACCATGCGGCAAGCAGGGCAAATTCAATCACCGAAAAAAGCGAATAGGCATCCCACGCGCCGCGCAACAGCCCGGCAAACGCCCCAAGCGCCGCCGCGGCAATCGGGCCAAATATCCCGCCGCCCAATAACCAGGGAATGGCGGAAAAAATCATCAGCGCTGAACCCGGCGCGTCGGACGGCAGACCGGGCAGAGGGCGGGCAGATATGGAGGTCAATCGGACGCCGATGAAAAGATTGGTAACTGGAATCAGGATAAAGAGGGCAAGAAAAAGTCCCCACATGCGTCCTGTCCAGGGTGGCTGGTAAATCTTCCAGTGGAAGAGGATGTAAAACGCCATCGCCAGCAGAGACAGCCACACCAGCCAGCCCAGCGGGGTGGGTTGAGCGGGGAAAGCAATACCCGACAGGAGGGTGAAGATAAAATTCATTTCCCTAAATTATAGCCTCAAATAGCGCAAACGGGGCTGCAAAAAAGCGCAGGGCGGTTATTTACACAGTTGCATGACGTGGGCCAGAACCTGCCCCGCGTCCATTTTGTCGGAATCGATAATTACGGCGTCGGCGGCGG
>CAILWD010000319.1 GCA_903837815.1 uncultured Chloroflexota bacterium
ATGTTCCCCGCCTCGATTTGCGCTTGAACTTTGGATACAAAAGCCGTTGCCCAAGCGGATGCCAGTGAGTCGGCGGTCTGCGGGTCGGCGTCGTCGGCGTAGAAATGCCAGCCCGCTTCGGCGGGTTGACTCAGTTGCAGTTTCCCGCCGCGCAACTCCTCCACCGAAAAACCAAACTCGGCAGATAACGAATCCATCAAATCATCCGACCATGCAATTTCTTCCATCTTGCGCGACTCGCGTTCGAGATAATAAAACTGCTGACGGTCGGTATCCTTGGGCCAGGCTTGCTCGAGGTTGAAATCCACGTTGACGGTGGCTTTCGCCCGATACGGCGGCGGTGCAACAAAATAAACTGCCGCACCGAGCAAAGCGCCGAGCATTGCGCCAAGCATCCAAAAACGCCACGCCTTCAACAGGCGGATGAGGTCATCAAGAGAGGGGGGAGTTAAGAGATAGTTCATTTTGAAAAGGATGAGGGATGAATAAAACCTGTTTACCTGTTTACCTGACTACCTGTTTTCTTTATCCGCCACTTCCACAGCGGGCCGATGATCTTTCTCAGGTAATATTTTGCCACGATGACGGAGAAGAATTTTCCGCCGTCGCGGTAGTGGACGCGGAGCATTTCGGGCCAACAGCGGTCATCGGCGGCGGAGGTCTTGCCGACGTTGTGAATGCGGAAGTTCGCCCAGGTCTCTCCCGCGATGTATTTCAGCGGGGCGTGAGCGGCGATGCGAGTCCACAGGTCGTAGTCCATGGCAAAGTAAAACGATGGGTCAAGGGTTCCCAACTCCTTCCAATATTTGGCGCAGAAGAACATCGTCTGCTGTGGAATGTGGACGTAGCCTTCGCGCAGTTTGCGGAAGTCCGTTTGCGCGGCGTTGAATTTGCCGATGACGCGACCTTCTTCGTCGATGAAATTGCAGTCGGCATAAACCATCGCCGCTTCGGGATGTTGGCGCAAGGCTTCGACCGCTTGAGAAATCGCGCCGGGGTTGTAGGTGTCGTCAGAGTTGAGCCAGGCAAGGATGTCGCCAGTGGCACGGTTGAAACCTTTGTTGATGGCGTCGGTTTGCCCCTTGTCTTTTTCGCTGACCCACCAGGCGAGTTTACTTTCATATTTCTTGATGACCTCGACACTGCCGTCCGTCGAGCCGCCGTCCACGATGATGTATTCGATGCGCGGATAATCCTGTCCGAGCACGGATTGAATCGTCGCTTCGAGGTAACGCGCCTGGTTGAAGGAGGGGGTGATGATGGAGACGAGGGGAGATTCAGTCATCAGTAATCAGAGGGCAGTAATCAGTAATTGGTAATTGGAGATTTACCATTCATCATCTGCATAGAAGAGGTGGGAGACATCTTCGGTGAGTTTGCGGATACGGGTAATTTCTTCAGAGGTGAGGCGTTTCTTCCAATTGCCCATGTTGGCGCGGCTGTCCAATTTGACCGAGTGGACTTTTTTCTTCGATAGTTCGGTCGGGTTTTCGGAACTGCTGGAGTTCAAAATCGTGTCGCGGACTTTATCGTCGAAGGGCAGGGCGAGGGACTCGTAGAGCGATTTATACCCCGCAACGGGGTCGAGGGAAAGGTCTTCGTGGCGGACAACTTTGATGGTGGGAATCAACTTTCGGGTCGAATCGACGGTTCGGTAGATCATCCGCCAAAGCAGGGCAGACTGCCCGACGATGTCGTCCGCTGGCATGGATTCCATGTCGGCGCGATCCGCTTCGAGGTGATCACGCATGAGCAGCGGCTGGTCGAGCAAATCGCGGAAGTCGAAGGGCCAGTTCAGCCGCTTGAGGCTGCTGGCAAATCCGCCGGGGTGACGGGTGGTGATGACCACCTTGCAGTTCAACTTTTGCGCGAACCAGGGCGCGGAAAAAACCGCGAACGGATCTTTGAGCAGGGCGCGTTGACCAAACAGTTTGCCTTTGGCAAAAATCGAAAGGTCGCGTCCCATGCGCAGGAAATCTTTTTGTGAGCGCAACGAACCAAGTTCGGTAAGCAGGTGATAGCGGAAGTTCAGCAATTGCTCGAAAGCAGGCAGGTAGTCGGCTTCATTTTCGGGGGTGATGTATTGATACCAGCGTTTGACCTCGGCGCGATAGACTCCGCGACGGTGTAAAACGTTGAGCGGCTCGCTGACGTAGGCGGCGGCAGGATTGGCGGCAAGCATTTTGCCGACCCAGGTGGTCCCGCTGCGGTGCGCTCCTGTGACAAGGATGGGTTGATTTTTCATGGTTATTTATCCGGGTAGGCGCGGATGGAATCGAAGCCGTAATATTTGGCGGCACAGCGGTTGACCCAGTGATTGGCGTTCACGTCCAACTCCTTGACGCCCAACACGCCGTCGAACTGCGGGACGATGGGGTCGGTCTGACGTTCTTCGATCAACTGGAAGATCATGACTTCGCGCTCGTCCCACAAGTCGGCGCGTTCGCGATAGGAGGGCACTTCGCCCCACGCAAGCCAGGCGGCGCGCAGCGGATATAACGCGGAAGCCACCAGCAAAACGATAGAAGCCCATTTGAGAAGATTTACCTGCGACCTGAACTGCGCGGCGAGACTTCCAAACAAAGCGGCTTCAATCATCAATCCCGCAACCAGACATAGTTGCCCAGTGAACCGCGCCCGCTCGACGGGGAAGGATTGTCCGTACACGCTGGGCAGAAAACTGGCGACGATCAACAGATAGGAAAGGATTGGAATCCCAGCCAGCAGGAGATAAATCCGCTTGCGTTGCTCCGCTGAAAAAGCGGGGACTGGCGCGGCGTATAAATGATAAAAAATCAGGAACGGGATGAGGACTGTGAAAAGCGTCGGCAGGGGCAGCGTGCGGAAGGAGTTGGTGATGAATTCAATCCCGTAGTCGAACGTCCGCGCAAACGTGACAGGGATGGACGGGGGCGCGGCATTTTCCAACCTGAACGCGTGGGCGGGGGAAACAGCCATCACGATCAACGCCAACACCGCGCCGACGAAGGAAGTTGTCAAAAGAGTCAGCGCCGTTTTGCGGGCGGGATGTTTCATCCAAAGCCATGCGCAAAAGAGCGCCAACGCCAGCAGAGAGATCATCACCAAAACCGTTGGCTCGGAAAATCCGCCGATGAGGAAGGATGTCAAAAA
>CAILWD010000320.1 GCA_903837815.1 uncultured Chloroflexota bacterium
CCTCCGCCCTGCCTGCGGCGGGCACCTCCCCCAAATACGACAGAAGTACCGTCGTATTTGGGGGAGGACGGGTGGGGGTTGTAACTCGTTTGATCGCTCGCAAAGACAAAGGTGAAATTGAGATCGATACACAGACCACCCTGCGCGGCGTCTCAGCCGAGGCGTGGGAATATCGGCTGGGGACCTATTCCGCGCTGGAGTGGGTTTTGGAACGCTACAAAGAGAAGAAGCCGAAAGACCCGACGATTGCGGAGAAGTTCAACACGTATAAATTTGCGGAGTACAAGGAACAGGTGATAGACTTATTGTGCCGCGTGTGTACTGTTTCAGTCGAAACCATGAAAATCATCAAGGAAATGCCTGATTAACAGGAAGAAACCATTGAAATCTTCCCTTGTGGGATGTCCATCTTCCAAAGGAACTTGGCGATGTTCTAAAGGAACTTTGCGAAGTTCTAAAGGAATTTTGTGATATTCTAAAGAAACTTTGCGAAGTTCTAAAGGAACTTTGTGATTTTCTAAAGGAACTTTGCGAAGTTCTAAAGGAACTTTATGATTTTCTAAAGGAACTTTGCAAAGTTATAAAGAAACTTTGCCTCGTAATACCCCAAAAGGCAGAAAAACAGCCTGAAATCACTAAAAACAGCCAAAAATCGATCATATTCACGCGATCACCAATCCAAAATCAAAAATCGTCAATCGTAAATCCCCATGCTTGCCACCCTCACCATTCACCTGCACCTCCCCCTTTGCACCTCGCTCAAAGAAAAGCGCGGACGAATCAAGCCGCTCATCTCGCGCCTGCGGCGTGAATTCAACGTCTCTGTCGCCGAAATGGACTTGCAAGACAAGTGGACGGAGTCGGTCATTGCCTGCGCGATGGTCAACTCCGACGCCGTGACCCTGCGACAATCCCTGCAAACTGTGGCAAAATGGGTGGAATCCAACTGGACGGATGGGGACGTCTGGGATACAAAAATCGAGATTGCGTAAAAACGTACACAGGTAAACACGTAGGCATGTATACTTGTTTACCTGTGTACTTGTATACCACCCTCAAGGAGAAAATATGGATTTAGGACTCAAAGACAAACGCGCCCTTGTCAGCGGCTCATCACGCGGGCTGGGCTATGCCACCGCGCTGGCTCTGGCGAAGGAAGGCTGCAAGGTCGCCATCAACGGGCGGGACGCGGCGAAGATTCAAGCGGTTGCTGAGAAGGTACACAGAGAGACAGGCACACAGATAATTGGGTTGGCAGGAGATGTGAGCCTGCCCGATGTCCCCGAAAAACTGGTCGCGCAGGCTGCCGAAGCCTTTGGCGGATTGGACATCCTGATCACCAACGCGGGCGGACCTCCCCCCGGCTCGATTGATTCGCTCGACGAATCCGCGTGGCAAAAAGGTGTAGACTTGGGTCTGATGCTGCACGTCAGGCTGATCAAAGCCGCCCTGCCTCACCTGCGGAAATCTGATGCGCCCAGCGTGCTGACCGTCACCTCGATGTCGGTCAAACAACCGATTGCGAATCTACTGCTCTCGAACAGCGTCCGCATGGCAACGATTGGCTTGACCAAGTCGCTGGCGCTCGAACTCGGCGCGGAGGGAATCCGCTTCAACTCGATTCTGCCGGGTTGGACAGAAACCGAGCGCGTCACCGAATTGATGACCGCAAGAGCCAACACGAACCAATCCACCGTCGAAGAGGAAATCAAAAAGCAGTCGGCGCAGAGTCCGCTTGGGCGGCTGGGTCAGCCCGAAGAGTTCGCCAACGCCGCCGCCTTCCTCGTCTCACCCGCCGCATCGTACATCACCGGCGTCATGCTGAATGTGGATGGCGGAATGTATAAAGGTACGTTATAGCAATACCGCCCTGAGCGTAGTCGAAGGGCGACTTTACCCAAACTCCGTCCTTCGGCTGCGCTCAGGACGGAAAACTTATTGGAGAAAACCATGAACACAGAAAACAAAAAAGTATGCCTGAACTGCGAACGCACAGACGAAGTCATCCCGCTGCTGCAACTGACCTTCAAAGGCGAGATAAAACACATCTGCCCGCAATGCCTGCCGACGCTGATTCACAAGACTCACTTGCTTGCCGATAAACTTCCAGGCGCAGACCTGACATCCACAGCCGACCATTAGTCAATGAGCAAACTCTCACGCCTGACGCGCAACTCGCTGATCGTCGCCTTCTTCTTTTTGATCGACAAGGTCCTCGCCTTCGTCCGCGCAGGGATCGTCTCGCGCCAGTACGCGGATGAAGTCCACCTGCTGGATACCTTCAACGCCGCCAATAACCTGCCCGACGTGTTGTTCGCGCTCATCTCCGGCGGGGCGCTGGCGATGGCCTTCATCCCCCTGCTGACAGAGTACCTCACCACCAAAGACCGCGCCGCCGCCTGGGACTTGTTCTCGCGTGTGGCAAACATCGCCTTCCTGGTGACGGGTTCGTTTGCGCTTCTCATCGCCATCTTCGCCCAGCCCATCGTCGATGCGGAACTGGGCATTGCGCCGGGCTTCGGCGAAGAACAGCGCGTTCTGCTGGCAGACCTGATGCGGCTCAATCTGGTCGGCACCATCATCTTCTCCATCAGCGGATTGGTGATGGCGTCGCTCCAGGCGAATCAGCATTTCGTCTTCCCCGC
>CAILWD010000321.1 GCA_903837815.1 uncultured Chloroflexota bacterium
AAACCGACAGTGTGGGGGAGCGCATTGTCTCGTTCACGCTCGAGAATCCAGCCTACGTTGCGGGCTTCATCGTTACCCATATTTTGAACACGGAAATCGGCGGCTTGCTTGCCCTGCCCCTTGTTGCCGACTTTGAAAGCCTGTCCGCCCCCGTCAATATTTATTGGGGCGCGTGGGATGGGACTCTCGCCTGGTACAACCTTGCCCTGTTGATTTTTTATCTTGCGGTCATCGCGGTTGGTCTTGGCTCGGCGTGGCGGCGCACCGGCTGGATGGGATTGATTCCGCTGGCGGTCAATTTGGGATACGTCCTCGCCAATGGAATCTCCCGCTTTTCGGGCTGGCGCTACAACCTGCCCGTGGACTGGGTGATTTATTTTTACTTCGCCCTCGGCGCAGTGGAACTCCTCGGCGGCTTGACCCTGCTCTTCGGCGCGAAAACTGAAAAAGTTTTTCCCGCGTATCTTTCGCCAGAGACAAAGCCAGTTGCCCTGCGCGATTTCCGCCCGCAATACCTTTTGATTCTGCTGGCTTTTGCCTTTGTCGGCTCCCTGCCCTGGCTGGCGAAGGGACTTGCCCAACCGCGTTACGCGGCTTCGCAATCTGAGTTGATTGCAAAACTCGAATCGAGCGGCTATGCAAGCGATGAGGTCAACGCTTTTCTGTCGCAACCGGGCGCGGTTCTCGTCGAAGGACGCATGTTGTACCCGCGCATGTACTGGCGTGACGAGGGATTGTCTTCCGCGAATCCCTGGCAAGCCTACGCCGCAAGGGATTTTTCCCGCATCGGCTTTCTCCTGCTCAACGACCAAAGCATCAACATGATTTTCACCACCAAAGAAATCCTCGATTTTCCGCAAGGTGCAGATACCATTGTCCTCGCCTGCCAACGTGACGGCTACTACGAAGTCCGCCTGATTGACTTCGGCTCACACTCCTACCAATCTTCCCCACTCTCTCCGCCCCTTGCGCTGATAACTGATCACTGCCCACTGATTAATGATGACTGCCCTCTCGCCCCTCCTCCTAACTTGGTATCACAAACACGGGCGGACTCTCCCCTGGCGTGACCATCCCGACCCGTACGCGGTGTGGGTGTCTGAGATCATGCTCCAGCAGACCCGCGTCGAGACGGTCATCCCTTATTTTGAAAAATGGATGAGGTTATTTCCCGACGTGACTTCGCTGGCGTCTGCCTCTGAGCAGGAGGTCTTGAATGTCTGGGAGGGACTCGGTTACTACAGCCGCGCCCGCAACCTGCACAAAGCCGCGAAGGTTGTCGCTGAGAAATTCAACGGGCAATTGCCTCGTGACCTGACCGAACTCCGCAGTTTGCCGGGGATTGGTCGCTACACCGTCGGCGCAATCGCATCGATGGCTTTTGGCATGGACGAGCCGACTCTCGACGGCAACTTGCGCCGCGTCTTTGCCCGCCTGTTCGACGTGAGCGAGTTTGCCGACTCGCCCGCTGGTGAAAAAATCCTGTGGGAGCTTGCCGCGCAAAATTTACCCAAAGGCGAAGCGGGTGACTACAACCAGGCGTTGATGGATTTGGGCGCGACGGTTTGCCTGCCAAAGAACCCGCGCTGTTTGCTTTGCCCGCTGATGGAAATCTGCGAGGCGCGCAAGAACGGCACGCAGGAACTCCGCCCGGTGATGAAGCCCAAGAAGGCAGTCCCGTACCACGTCCACGCGGCGGCGGTCATCCTTCAGCGTGGACGAGTCCTGCTGGCGCAGCGTCCGCCCGAAGGTTTGCTGGGCGGGATGTGGGAATTCCCGAATGGCAGAGTGGTGGAGAATCCAGCCAAAGAGTTGACCAAGGTTCTTTTTGCCACGACCAAATTGAGGGTGAAAAAAGGCGCGGAGTTGGGAATAATCCAACACGCCTACACCCATTTCAAGGTCACAGTCCATGCCTTCCGCTGTACGCCGCTTTCCATCCCAAAAAGTAAAAATCTCAAATGGGTGAAACTTGCCGACCTCGACGATTACCCGATGGGCAAGGTGGACAGGCAGATCGCGCGTTTGCTGAAATGAAAAAGAGGATGGGCGAACCATCCTCTTCCTGTTTACCTGTCTACCTGTTTCCCTTTCCCCTGTTTACCTTTTCCCTGCCCGCCTGTCTGCCTTCAAGCCTTGCTCAACGTGACCAATACCATCGGTCTGCGTTTGGTTTCCTGATGCAGGTAACTGCGGATGATGTTGACGAGTTCCTTTTCGGTGGTGAAGCCGTTGCTGTTGACTGTTTCCATCACGCGCTTGCGGACTTCGGGGATGAGCGTTTCCGCTTCGTCGGGTGAGACAAACCCACGCGTGAGGATTTCGGGTTCGTGCAGCAGCCTGCCCGAATGCTTGTCGAGGCCGATGTCGATCAGCAGGATGCCGTTGCGCGCTAGTTGGGTGCGTTCCTTCATGATGTCGTGGTCGATGTCGCCGATGGATTCGCCGTCCACAAAAACATAATCGCCGGGGATGCGTTCGCCGAGCATGACCTTCTTGCCGACCAATTCCACCACCTGACCATTTTCCGCCACGATGATGTTTTCCTTTTCAACCCCCACTTCCTGCGCAAGTTTGGCGTGACGTTTCAACATCCGCAGTTCGCCGTGGATGGGCATGAAGTGTTTGGGACGAACCAGATTGAGGAGTAGTTTTTGCTCCTCCTGTGCCGCGTGACCCGAAACGTGGATCGGCGCAATCTTGTCGTCTATCACGTCCGCGCCGCGCCGCAGGATGCGGTTGATGGTCTTGCCGACCGCCTCTTCGTTGCCGGGGATGGGATGCGACGAAAGCACGACCGTGTCGTTTGGCTTGAGGTCGAACTGACGGTTGGTCCCCGCCGAAAGCCTGCCGACGATGGACGAGGGTTCGCCCTGCGAGCCGGTACACATGATGACCACCTTGTGATCCTGCATGTTGAGCGCCTGCTCGATGGGCACGATCATCTCATCGGGGATTTCGAGGTACTTCAACTTGCGCGCCACCTTGACGTTGTCCACCATGCTGGTGCCGGCAATTGCCATTTTGCGCCCGGTCTTGGCGGCGGCGTCTGCGACTTGTTGCACGCGCGAAATCAGCGAAGCGAAGGTGGCGACGATGACCCGTCCCTTTGCCTCGGCGAAGACCTTGTTGAATGCGGGGCCGATGATTTGCTCGGACGGAGTCCAGCCCGGGCGTTCGGCGTTGGTCGAATCCGAGAGCAGCAGGTCCACGCCGCGGGCGGCGAATTCCGCCAGTTTGCCCATATCGGTGGGCCACTCGTCCACGGGGGTCTGGTCGAATTTGAAATCGCTCATGTGGATGACCAAGCCCGCAGGGCTGGTGATCGCCAGCGAAACCGCGTCGGGGATGGAATGGCTGACGTGGAAGTATTCCACCTTGAACTGTCCAATGTTGGACGCTTCGCCAGCCTGAATGGTTTTGAACTGCGCCT
>CAILWD010000322.1 GCA_903837815.1 uncultured Chloroflexota bacterium
ATCTTCTGGGGATCGAGAATGTGACCCAGGTCAGCCGGGATCCACTTAGGGGGAACCTGTTTGAGAACATGGTCGTGATTGAGCTCATGAAATACCGCATCAACAAGGGGCAGGACCATGGGTTATATTTCTTCCGTGACGATAAGCAGAACGAAGTCGACGTGATAACCAATTCCGGCAGCGGGATCGTCGGCATTGAGATCAAGTCATCGTTGACGTTTCATCAGGATTTTCTGAAAGGCTTGAAATATGTCAGGAAGGTCTTTAAGTCCAAGCCGTTTCAGTCAGCTGTTATTTATGCAGGGACCGGGACTCAGGCGGGAGGAGAGTTCTTGTTGCTGAATTATGAGGATGTTTCTTCTGTCTTTTAAGAGTCCCGCCGTCGATAAATCCGCGCTGCTGCGGATTTCTTGATTTCTGCGATCATTATTCTTGCCAAGATTTCAGCCTTTTCTTATCGTTTACGAGCTATTTTCTCATGCTATCATGTGCGCTGTGGGCTGAACCTTGGCTCTTTTCCCATGTCTGGTCGGGTTAAATTTCGTTTTTATTTCCCCGCAAAACGGCACTCTCAGGCGTTCTTGAAATTTATCATAACTGGCGATTATTGAATAGGTTGCGATAAACCGGGATTTTTCATTAGCCGATAGATTCATAACGGAAAGAGTGTTGTAAACTGAAGTCTGCAATCGGATTGTGATAATAGGATATATCAAGAGCGGAGGCACAAAGAGATGCAGACGATAACGAAGAATATTGAGTGGCAATTTAGCGACAAGGAAGTGACGGCCTGGGGAGGGATGCGGATGTTCAAGGAGTTCTACGATCGGACAGGGGTCCGGGAGGAACTCCGGCGCATGGCGTTGCCGATGCCGGGATCGAACGCCGGATTTGATCCGGTGGTTGTAATGGAAAGTTTCTGGATGAGCGTGTGGATCGGCGGCAGCCGGTTTACTCACACAACAGTTGTGCGGTTTGACGATGCGCTCAGAAAGATTTTCGACTGGAAACGCGTGCCATCGGTGAGCACGTTCACGCGATTATTCAAACGATTCAAACAGCCGGATGTGGATCGGATATTCAACCAGCTTAATGGCTGGTTTTTTGAGCGGATGCCGGCAAGAACGATTACGCTGGATCTGGATTCAACGGTTCTAACGCGGTTTGGCGAGCAGGAAGGCAGTCTTGTTGGGTACAATCCAAGAAGACCGGGTCGTCCCAGCCATCATCCGTTGATGGCATTTGTGGCGGACTTGCGAATGGTTGCTCACAGTTGGCTGCGCAGCGGGAATACCGGGAGCGGTAACGGCGTGAAAAACTTTCTGGCGGAGACGATGATAATTTTGGGGCATCATCGTATTGGTCTGTTGCGCGCGGATTCTGGATTCTTCGACGGAGGTTTCCTGAGCGATCTGGAGTCGAAGGTGTTGGAATACATCATTGCCGTTCGGATGAATCCGGTTATCAAAATGAAAATTCAGGCCATTCGCACCTGGACGAAGGTCGATGGCGGTATTGAATGCGGAGAATTGGAATATCAGGCAGGGCCATGGTTAAAGCCGCGCAGGATCGCGGTTATTCGTCAGCTCGTTGAGGACCGGCCCCAAGCCTGCGGGAGATATCTTTTTGACATGCACGATTACCGATATCAGGCCTGGGTGACGAATTTGCGATTGCCGGTTCCGGAGGTCTGGCGATTGTACCGGCAAAGGGCTGATTCGGAGAACAGAATCAAGGAACTCAAATATGATTTCGGGATTAACGGTTTTTGTTTACAGAACTTTTACGCAACGGAAGCTTCCTTCCGCTCAGTGATGGTCGCTTATAATCTGATCAGTCTTTTCAGACAGGCCGTATTGGGCGTAAAACTTCCGCCGCGTTTATCTACGTTGAGATTCAAATGCTTTGCAATAGGCAGTTGGATTGGCAAAAAGTATCGTCGTTCGGTGCTCAAGGTTGGCCTGAACGTTAAACGGCGGCCATGGTTTGAGGGGTTATTCTCAAAAATTGAGGAATTTTCCTGGGATTTTGCGCCTCAGATTTGAGTTCTATTGCAAAATCCGGGATTATCCAACCGCCAGTGGTCATATCCTGCCTCCTTCTTCTGTAAGCTGTTTTCGCCGCCAGGCCACTTTTACCAAGACTGATAAAGTCGTGAAAAGTCCCGCCAGCATGACCCTGGTGACCAGGACGTAAGGCCGATTGGCCTCCGCTATGTTTTGCATGGTGATAAACGCCCACCATTCCTGCTTCATCCACAGCCCGATGACCAATAGCAGGAAAGCCGGTGTTATGTACTTGATAATGAACTTGTATATGCGCGGTATGCGCATGTCGGCACCGTGATGGATCTCTTCCCACGCCCTGTCCATCCCGAATACCCACGCAAAGAGGACCACCTCGATAGTTGCGAAGACTACGAGACAGAATGTCCCGCCCCAGAAGTCGAGTTCGTTCACGACGCCCCTGCCGAGAAAAAAGATGGCGGGCTGACATA
>CAILWD010000323.1 GCA_903837815.1 uncultured Chloroflexota bacterium
AGATTGCCGACTGGCTGATTGACCTCGGTCCCGAAGGCGGCGACGCCGGCGGGGAGTTGATCGCCGAAGGCACGCCCGAACAGGTGATGAAGGTCAGGGAATCCTATACGGGGAAATATTTGAAAACGCACGTGGGAAGGTGAACAGGTAAAAAGCTGGCTCTCGCGTGAAGCCCCATCTTTGCCATGATACCCGCCAAATATGGATATAAAATTAGAAACAAAAAAAATCGACCATGAATGTGAGAAAGAGAAATTCTGACCTGTCCATCAGACCAGTCCACAACTCCCCCCTCGGCGGGGGAGTTTTTATTTGTATAAAACTATGATAGGGAAAACAACGGTCTATCAAAAAATCTTACCAAACGGAAGTGACAATGCAACAAACACAAAAAACAGAAACACAGCGGCCTTTCTCGTTGACCATTTACCTGCTCATCGTCTTCGGGCTTTCCTGGCCCTTTCAACTCGTATTTATGTTTTCAGACGTGGAACTGGGATTGGGCTACCTCAATTTGATTTCGATGGTGATGGTGACCGTCGGCACGTTCATCGCGGGGCGATATGTCTTCCGCGACGGCTTCAAACATGCGGGCTGGCGTTGGGGGAAGCCGTCTCAGTACCTGTGGACTTTCGGTCTGGCATTGTTCATCTTTGCCGTTCCAGCCCTGCTCGAAAACCTGTTTGGGTTGCACACCGTCCCCGCTGGAATTTCGGCGGGAACCATTCTGGGGAGTTTTGTCACCAGCTTTTTGCTGACCCTCATCCCCGGCTTCGGCGAGGAATTCGGTTGGCGCGGTTACATGCTGCGGCATCTCGTCAAAAGATATTCCACACGCAGGGCAATTCTCATCCACGCCTTCATCTGGTGGGCATGGCACATACCGGTGCTGGTTGCAATTGGCTCACGTCTTGATGGGATTGAAGCAAACGTCGGCGCGGCAATTGCCGGGACTCTCCTAATCAGCCTGGTCCCAGCCATGATGAACGCCGTCATCTTCGCCTACGTTTGGACGGCGACAAAAAGCTTGGCGGTTGCCAGCGTCTATCACGCCGCCTACGACGAAGTGCGGGATGCCATCGAGAAGACTATCGGGTTTGGTCCGCTGGTGAGCATTTGGGAAATGGCTGTGACCACGCTCCTCGGCGCCTTCCTCTTGTGGAAGGGCAATTGGAAACCGCTGACTGACGAAAAGAACAACAGCTAAAAATTGGAGAAGAACATGACCACTCGTACCAAAACAAATTTTGCACGCACGTCCGCACGGATACTGGCTTTTGTCCTCGCCTTCCTCCTCAGCCTGCCCGTGATCCTGTCGCCGCTGACCACCTCCACCCCAACCTGGGCATGGATTTTCCTCTTCGTCGCCGACATTGCCTTGATCGTTCTCTTGCTATTTCGGCTTGAGCCATCGCTAAAAGGAATTTCGACGGGCTTGGCTGGCATCCTCCTCGTCAACATCATCGCGGTCGTCGCCTCGCAGGTCTTTGCCGCCACCCCGCCCATCGCTGACGAAAGCGGGAATCCCGTCCCCGGTTCGATTGCCACGCTGGAGAAGGTCAACTTGAACGGGACCGAACAGTGGATTTCGATCCGCGGGCATGACACGACCAAGCCGATTCTGCTTCACCTCGGCATGGGCGGACCCGGCGGAGGCGGATTCGCCACCCGAAGCCTTTTCACCCTGCTAGAGAAGGACTTTGTCGTCGTCAGTTGGGACGAACCCGGCACGGGCAAATCCTACAATGCCATGCCAATCTCAGACCTGACCACGGAACGTTTTGTCGACGACGCTCACGAACTCACGCTGTACCTGCGCGAGCG
>CAILWD010000324.1 GCA_903837815.1 uncultured Chloroflexota bacterium
ACAGGAAAGGAAGCCAGCGTCACTTTGTCAGGTACGTCGCCGATTGGCGGTTATACCCTTGCTCTATAACGGGAGCACCCGTATTGGACTAGTTGCATTTTGCGTTCGTCCGATCAACTCGGAAGTCCATTCGACTTCTGCGCTTTTGCCTCGCTTGCACCGTCTTCCGCTCGGCTCTCTGGAAATCGCTTTGAAGTGTACTCGTCCTCGTCAGCGTTTTTGGTTGTATGTTGGGCGCGATTTTATGACGGAGGTGGGAAAGCGTCAAGGGGAATCGAGGAAGTCCGCTTCGGGCAAGGTCTGCTACAACAAAAAGACAATAGACTCCATATATAAAAAATACCTCGAAAGTACAACATCGCTCATTTGACATTGGCTGTCTTCATAATAACGCAGGGGTTTGAGTGTGTCGGCGCGAAGACAAAATACCACTATAATTTGGGTATCTGTGAGATTCTCCTGTTGACGGCAGATTTACCCGAATCTCATGGGGTTTTGACATCTTTCATCTCGATGTAGTAACTTGGGTTAATTACCCAAAAGGAGCGCCCATGACACCCACCCTCGCCGATATCCGCGCCGCAGCGGAACGTATTAAACCCTATGCCCATCGCACGCCCGTTTTGACCTGTGAAAGCCTGAACCAAAAAGTAGGAGCGCGAGTCTTTCTCAAATGCGAGAACCTGCAAAAAGTGGGCGCGTTCAAATTTCGCGGCGCGTGCAACGCCGTTTACTCGCTGACGAATGAGGAAGCCGCGCGCGGAGTCTGCACTCACTCATCGGGCAATCATGCACAGGCGCTGGCGCTGGCGGCAAAAATACGCGGCATCCCCGCCTACATCGTCATGCCAAACAACGCGCCATCGGTGAAGAAAAATGCGGTGGCAGGTTACGGCGGACGCATCACCTTCTGTGAGCCGACTCTCGAAGCGAGGGAAAGCACGCTGGATAGAATCAGGTTGGAGACCGGCGCGACGCTGGTGCATCCCTATAACGATGAGCGCGTCGTCGCCGGGCAGGGCACTGCGGCGCTCGAACTGCTGGAGGACATCCCCGACCTGGATGTGGTCATCGCCCCCGTCGGCGGCGGCGGGCTTTTGAGCGGCACAGCCATCGCGGCGACGGAACTCAAGAAGGGCATCCGCGTGATTGCCGGCGAACCAGAAATGGCAGACGATGCCTTTCGCTCGATGCGCGAGGGAGTCATCGTTCCATCGATCAACCCGAAGACAATTGCCGATGGGTTGCTCACCTCTCTCGGCACGCTGACGTTTCCCATCATCCAAAAGCAGGTCGAGCAAATCGTCACCGTGAGCGAGGCGGGAATCGTAGAAACGATGAAATACGTCTGGGAACGCGCCAAAATCGTCATCGAGCCATCTTCGGCGGTGGCGGTGGGCGTGTTGTGGGAAAAGAAAATCGACTTAGGCGGCCTCAGAGTCGGCGTCATCCTCAGCGGCGGAAACGTGGATTTGGAAAAACTGCCCTGGTAACAGGAAATGATTTCAACCTGCCCTTTATTTGGGGTTGAAGGGCGCCAGTATTTAATGCCAATGCTTTAATTTATCGGTTGACTCGACCCGCAAATCCAACTAGTATTAAGCATGGGAGGATTTCAAGCCGCCTTGCCACCCAATTTATAAACAGTGGACGGTATTAGTTTGTTGGAGATATCAGGCTCGTGAGGAGTGTTCGATGGCGCAAAAAGCTTCTGCCAAGCAAGGAAAGGAACATAAAAGTGGAGAAGAAGTTGTACCAGAGAAAGACCGCCGGCAACCGAAACAGAAGCGGGCGCAATCGCTGGAAAGTATGTTGACAACCGAAAGATACTTGAATATCGCCGCTGAAATCATCGTTGCCCTCGACGTTGAGGGCAACATCAGGTACTTGAATGAAAGCGGCTACCGCCTGCTTGGGTACACAGGCGGGTTGGTCGGAAAAAACTGGTTCGATACCTGCCTACCCGAAGATGAAAGGGAGGATGTGCGCCGCTTTTTTGGATTGCTAAAAAACGAAAGAGCGCCAGAGTTGGATACTCGTGAAAATTTTATCGTCACCCGGGGTGGAGAAAAAAGGGCCGTTTTATGGCACAACACAATTTTAAGCGACCCGCATGGCTGTTTTTTAGGAACCCTGAGTTCGGGCGAAGATATCACCGAACGCATCGAGATGGAAAAGTCCCTGCGGATTGCCCTTGCCAAATACAAGATCCTGTTCGAGTGCTTTCCGCTGGGGATCACCATTGCGGATAAAGAGGGAAATATCATGGAAACCAATTCCATCGCCGAAAAACTTCTCTCCGTGCCGCGGGAGGAACATGTCAAACGAGACATCGACGGAAAGGAGTGGCGTATCATTCGCCCGGATGGAACCCCCATGCCGGCAGAAGAGTATGCCAGTGTGCGGGCGTTACAAGAAAACCGGCTGGTTGAAAATGCAGAAATGGGCATCGTCAAGCCCGATTTCTCCGTCACCTGGATCAGCGTGAATGCCTCGCCGTTGGAAGGTTATGGAGTCGTCGTCACCTATGGAGATATCAGCGAGCGCAAACGAACGGAGAATCTTTTACAGGCGCGGGTGCGGATCGGTCAATTTGCCGAAACGCACACCCTGCATGAACTATTGCAAAAGACCCTGGATGAGGCTGAGACATTGACCAACAGCCAGATTGGTTTTGCCCATTTCCTCCAAAAGGATCAGAAAACGCTTGAATTGCAGACCTGGTCTACCAACACCCTGAAAAACATATGTACCGCCGAAGGCAAGGGACAGCACTATTCAGTGGATCAGGCAGGAGCATGGGTGGAATGTGTCTCCGCCGGCAAGCCGGTCATCCACAACGATTACGCGGGGCTCCCCGCTTCGCGTCGCAAGGGATTGCCGCCCGGCCACGCGCCTATCGTCCGCGAGTTGGTTGTCCCCGTCATTCGCAGCAATTTGATTGTTTCCATTTTTGGGGTGGGCAACAAACCGGCAGACTATACCGAACAGGATGTGAAAACGGTTCTGGAACTTGCAAATCTTAACTGGGACATCATCCAGAGCAAGCGGGCAGAGGAGGCGCTCAAGGATTCGGAAAGAAAATACCGCATGTTGCATGAAAGCATGATGGATGGGTTCGTCAGGGTGGGAATAGACGGACAGATCATTGAACATAACCATGTCTACGCAGAGATGCTGGGATATTCCGAGGCGGAACTGCCCGCATTGACCCACATGGATATCACGCCCCAGAAATGGCATGAATTCGAACATCAGATCGTGCAAAACCAGGTCCTGACACAGGGCTACTCCCAAATCTATGAAAAGGAATATCGAAGAAAAGATGGCAGCATTTTTCCGGTGGAACTGCGCGCCAGTTTACTGTGCAATGAACACTTGGAGCCAACCGGGATATGGGCCATCGTAAGAGACATCAGCGCGCGCAAACAGGCGGAAGAAACTCTGCGCGAGAGCGAGTGGCGCAACCGGGTCGTTTCAGAATTGACCACCGATTATATTTTCGTCGCGGATGTCGAACACAGCAAAGTCATCAAACTGAAGTGGGCATCGGAAAACATGGCCCGCATCACAGGGCAGAAACTTCAAGACGCTGCAACGTCTGATTTCTGGGGAAAAATCATCCACCCGGATGACAACGGACGTTTCTTCGGATTCATAAATGAAATCATATCCACCGCAAAAGCCGGTGAACTGGAATGCAGGGCTTTCCACGAGAACGATAAGGAAAGGTGGATACGCGTATTCGCGTGGCCCCAGGCCGGGGAGGGAGACAAGGTCATGACCATCATCGGCGCAATCGACGATATTACCGAACGCAAACTTGCACAAGAAGCGCTCGAAAACGCGAATGCGGAATTGAAGGCTGCGCTGGAACGCGAAAAACAACTGTCGCAAACCGATATGTTAACCGGCGTCTGCAACCGCCGTAAACTATATGAACTCATTGCGCGAGAGTTCGAAATCGCCGTCCGCTATCGCCAGCCGCTTTCCGTAATGATGTTCGATCTCGATCGTTTCAAGGAAGTCAACGATACCTTCGGCCACCTTCTAGGCGATCAGATGCTGGTCTGTGTAACGAAAGCCGCCTGCGCCGAACTGCGGTCTGCCGACGCCATCGGACGCTACGGCGGCGAGGAGTTTATCATCCTGCTGCCGATGACGGGAGCGCGACAGGCATTTTCACTGGCAGAACGCATCCGCAAGAATGTCGCAAAAATCTGCCTGCCAACCCCGGTTGGCGACGCATCTGTTACGCTCAGCATTGGGATCGTGGAAATGAAACAAGGGTTGGAACAGGACAAGTCGGTGGATGATCTGATCCGCCGCGCAGATCAGGCAATGTACGCCGCAAAACAAAGCGGGCGAAATTGCGCCGTCATCTCAAAATAAGGCAGGCTCTTTAGGATTTGCCGTGATTTGTACACGGATTACACAGGTTACACGGAAGAGAACGGATTTTTTCAATAAAAAAATCCGTGTATGTCTGTGAAATCCGTGTTCGAAAGGTTTTAATCACGGGAACTCCCAGAGGCCAGAAGGCAATGTTCCACTTAATGCCGGGCTCAGGGGTAAAATAAAAAGGTTGCACCTGAAAGGACTTATTTGCTATGAACTGGCGAACCTGGTTTAGCGCTTTTCACCCTCGAACACAAACGTTGGATGCCTTGAAGGCAAGCGAGGAAAAATTCAGGCTGGCGTTCGATACCAGCCCCGATTCGATTGCCATCAACCGGGCAAAAGACGGTATGTTCGTTTCGGTCAACATGGGATTTGAGCGGATTTCAGGCTATAGCCGCGAGGACATCCTTGGCAAGACCTCGCTGGAATTCAATGTGTGGAAAAACCCTGAAGACCGGCAAAAAGTGGTCGAAACAGTGCTTGCCCAGGGAAGGTTGGAAAACTACGAAGCGGTTTTTCAAACCCGTCACGGCGAAATTCGCGGTTTGATGTCGGCTGCCCTGATCGAGTTGGATGGAGAACCGCATATTCTGAACATCGTCCACAATATTACCGAGCGCAAACAGGCGGAGGAGGCGTTGCAGAAAAGCCTGCACAGTCTGGAGGAAGCCGAAAGAATTTCACATTTGGGGCATTATGAAATCGACATGCAGATCGGGCAGGCGGTCTGGTCAGAAGAGGTGTTTCGGATATTTGGCATTGACCCGGCCCAAGGCGAGCCGTCCTTGAGGGAATTCTACAAATTCGTCCATACGGAAGATGCAGCCGCGGTGAAAGAAATATTCACACGATCCATCACAAGGGGAACGCCGTTTGACTTGACCTACCGTATTCTGAGAAGTGATGGGCAAATCCGCTTTTTGCACAGCCGGGCAGAGGTGGCGACGAATGAGCAGGGGCAAGTTATAAAATTATTTGGCACGGTTCAGGATATCACCGATCAAAGACAGGCGGAAAAGGAGTTGCAAAGCGCGCGTGAATTTTTACAGGGTGTGCAGGATTCACTCTCGGCACATATAGCCATTTTAGACCAGGAAGGCAATATCGTTCAAGTCAATCTGGCCTGGCGCAGTTTCGGTTACTATAATGGGTTGGCACACACCAACCATTGTATTGGCGAAAATTATCTTAAAGTCTGCGATTCGGCACAGGGTTTAGATTCAGAGGATGCTTTCCTTGCAGCAAAATTGATCCGCAAGGTTCTCAGTGGAGAAGAGACCGGGGCCTGGTTCGAATATTCCTGTCATTCGCCCAAGGATATGCGCTGGTTTGTTGCCCGCATCACCAGTTTCGAGAACGGTGGCAGGAAGTGGGTGGTGGTTTCCCATGAAGACATCACGACGCGCAGAAAGGCGGAGGAGGGGCTGATACAGCGAATCGCCGAGTTGGAATTGCTCCACGAGAACAGCCTGGCATTGGCGCAGTCGCTTAATCCACAGGAAATCGCGCATAAGGTAATCGAATTGCTGGGCGAAAAACTCGATTGGCACCATAGCGCCATCCGCCTGGTCAACCCGCAGGATGACAGCCTGGAACTGGCGGCATTCGATGAACCCGGCCTGGCAGACGTAAACGGGGAGGGCATTTTCAGGGCGCGTTTGAGTAATTTCATTACCCACACTGGCGAGGGGCTGAGCGGATGGGCGCTTCAACAGTCCAAGCCCTTGCGCATCGGAGATGTGACCAGCGACCCGCATTATGTGGCATCCTATCCGGGCATCCATTCGGGCATGTATGTCCCATTGAAATCAGGCGATCGCATCCTGGGAGTCATCAGCACCGAAAGCGAAAAACCAAACGCCTTCAGCGAAACGGATGAGCAGTTCATCGTCACTCTTGCAAACCAGGCGGCCATATCGCTCGAGAATGCCCGTCTCTACAGGGAAATCCGTATCCATGCAGAAGAGTTGGAACAACATGTGCGCGAACGCACTGCCGAAATCGAAGCCACACGGCAAAGGCTGGAACTGGCAGTAAAAACAGCCGGGCTCGGGATTTGGGAATGGAAAGCCGAAAGCGAAGAGGAAGTATGGGATGACAGAATCTTCCTGCTTCATGGGTTTTCCAGGGAAAAAGATCCCCCAACTCTGGAAGTCTGGCGTAAATCGGTCCATCCCAACGACCTGCCGCAGATCGCAAAACAGTGGGAGCAAACCCTCAAGGAAAATAAACCATACAATCCCGAATATCGCGTTGTGCTGCCAGATGGCAATATCCGCCACATCAAAACCACATCGGTGATTATCCGCGATACGCAGGGAAAGCCTGTGCGGGCGCTTGGCGCCGACCAGGATATCACCCTGCACAAGCAAGCCGAGGAGGCACTTCTTCAAGCCAATGCGGAAATGCAACGCAGTTTGCGCATGAAAACCGAATTTCTGGCAACCATGAGCCACGAACTCCGGACGCCGCTCAACGCCATTCTCGGCATATCCGAAAGCCTCGAAGAACAAATCTCGGGAAGCCTCAATGAAAAGCAGTTGAAGCATATCCACATCATCAACGAGAGCGGCCATCACCTGCTGGATTTGATCAACGACATCCTCGACCTGTCCAAAGTCGAAGCTGGCAAACTGGAACTGGTCATCGAAACCGTTTCAGTGGAGAAGATTTGCTCCGCCAGCCTGCGCATGGTCAGGGAATTGGCGCAAAAAAAATCCTTGAATATCTCTTTCAAGGTGGATGAAAAATCGAAGTACATCTCCGGTGATGAGCGGCGCTTGAAACAAATCCTGGTAAACCTGCTCAGCAACGCGGTCAAATTCACCCCGGCAGGCAGGGAAATTGGACTGGAAGTAAGCACCAACATGGAAGCACGCGAAATCAGGTTTACCGTCTGGGATCAGGGCATTGGGATTGGAGACGAGGATCAGAAACACCTTTTCAAGCCTTTTGTCCAACTGAAATCGGGGCTTGCGCGGGAATATACCGGCAGCGGTCTGGGGCTGGCGCTGGTCGCCCAAATGGTGCGCCTGCACGGTGGCCACATCACCCTGAACAGCAAACTGAACTATGGCAGCCGTTTCACGGTTACCCTGCCATGGTCTGCGCCAACTACAGGGCGGTTACTGACCATCGACCCAGTAATGCCGCAAGCCGCACAGGACGTTTCCAGCGGAACGAAAATTCTCATTGTCGAAGACACCGAAGTGGTGGCGCAGCTCATCAGCGAGTACCTGCAACACAGAGGCTATCAGACACGCACCGCCGGTAACGGCAGGGAAGGTGTTTTGAAGGCAAAACAGGAACATCCGCAAATCATCCTCATGGACGTGATGATGCCCGAAATGAATGGACTGGAAGCTACGCAGGCGCTCCGCGCCGACCCATCCACGCAGGACATCATTATCGTTGGCCTGACTGCCCTCGCCATGCCTGCCGACCGCGAACAATGCATCCAGGCGGGGATGAATGACCACATCAGCAAGCCAATCGAAATGCCGGAACTGATAAAAGTCATAGAACGCCACTTGCAGCACAGCAGCTAAAAATGATTCCAGCCTAAAGGAGATGTTCCATGACCAGCACAATCTTGATTGTGGATGATGATTTAGCGGGCAGGCAAACGCTTGAAGCCGTTTTGGATGGGCAGGGCTATCGACTCGAATTGGCCGAGAACGGTTTTCAGGCGATTGAAATGGCGCGGAAACTGTTGCCGGATGTGATCCTGTTGGACGTGATGATGCCCGGCATGGACGGGTTCGAAGTCTGCCAGCGAATTCGCAGCGAGCCTATTTTGGCTGAAATCCCCATCATCATGCTCACCGCATTGGACGATAGAAAATCCCTGCTCGATGGCTTGGAATCAGGCGCAGACGATTACATCACCAAGCCCTACGACCGCCATGAATTGCGCGCCCGCCTCACTGGGATCACACGCCTGAACCGTTACCGAAAACTGCTTGATGAACGCATCGACCTCGAACAGGCGCACCTGCAATTGCTTGCCGCCTACGATGCCACCATCGAAGGCTGGTCCCGCGCCATGGATTTGCGAGACAAGGAAACTGAAGGTCACACCCGGCGGGTAACCGCGCTTTTTGAAAAACTCGCCAGAATGGCAGGAATAAGTGACGAGGAAATAATCCATGTACGGCGCGGCGCCCTGCTGCATGATATTGGCAAACTCGGCATCCCGGATAGCATCCTTCTCAAATCCGATAAACTAACGGAAGAAGAATGGACAATCATGCGCCAGCATCCACAATTCGCCTACGACATGATCTTCCCCATCGAGTACCTGCGTTCTTCGCTGGATATCCCCTATTGCCACCATGAAAAATGGGATGGCACGGGTTATCCGCGTGGATTGAAAGGAAAGGAGATTCCGCTTGCCGCGCGTGTCTTTGCGATTATCGATGTCTGGGATGCGATTACTTCAGATCGTCCCTATCGACCAGCCTGGGACAAAGAGAAGGCTTTCAAATACATCAACGAAGAATCAGGGAAACATTTCGACCCTAACATCGTGGAATTCTTCAACAAGTTGATACACTGACCCCGCCTTTGGCAACAAAAAAACCCATCATGTGACGGGTTTTTTTGTTGCCAGCAATTGCTTCAAGCGTGGATGATCGGCATACACCCCGCGATATTTTTCGGGCAAGTCCACTGCAAGGCGGCACATGATCTCGTCCGTTGCTTCGCGCATCGCCTGTTCGCGCCCGCTGCCTTTGGGAATTTCGATCGTAAATGGGTCGCCTGCCACCGCGCGTATTTTGAAACGTCGGAACCGTTTCAGATTTTCGACCACAGCCCGATCCTCTGTTCCGGTCAGGGAAACCGTTATCATCGGATAACCGCTTTTTGCAGCAAGGAACGCCGCCCCCATCTTCCCCTGTTGCAAGGCTTCGGTCTTCGAGCGCGTGCCTTCGGGGGCAATCACCATCAAGCCGCCCTTTTTCATCCGCGCCAAAATTTCACGCAAAGCCGAAAAATCCGCCTCGAAGCGGTTGAGCCAGACTGCGTCCACCGCGCGCCCCATTGCGCCAAAGAGCGGGTGATTCCTGTATTTTTCCGCGACGGCGATGATGATGTCCTCACGGTCGATGGCGTACAATAACACAGCCGTGTCGAGACGTCCCAGATGGTTGGCGGCCAGCAATGCATTGCCCTGCGGAAGTTTTTCCAACCCGACGATTTCCACGTCGGCAATGAGTTTCATCAAAAAGCGGATGATGGAGCGCAAGGTCTTGTATTTCATCCTGGCTGCCCTCCATTTTCCTTGAGCAACTCCATCAAACGCGGATGTTCGGCATAATAACCGCGGTTGCGTTCGGGCAGCATGGCTGCAATGCGGCACATGATTTCGTCGGCAGATCCCTGCAAGGCTTGATCGCGGTTATCCTTTGGGAAATGCGGAAGGGTGAACGGCTTCCCCGCCGTGAGCAAGACGGGGGTTTTCCGCAGGCGTTTGAGGTTTCCCCAAAACAGCCTATCCTCGGTTCCTGAAATCGCAACGGGTACAATCTCCCACTCCATTTTGGAAGCCAGGTACGCCACGCCGGGTTTGCCCTGTGCCATTTTCTCGTCGCGGGCGCGTGTGCCTTCGGGAGCAATGACCAATGTCTGTCCCTCCGCCATGCGCTTCATCATCTCGCGCATGGCTTTCAAATCGGGATTGAAGCGGTCCACGAAAATAAAATTGAGATATTTTCCCAACCACTTCAAAAACGGATTCCTCTCCCACTTTTCGGCAACCGGTATGAATAAGTTCCAGTCATCGAGGGCGTAATATGCCATCGGCGCATCGAGGATGCCGAGGTGGTTCACAGCGATCACAAAGCTGCTTTTTCTGGGCAGGTTTTCGTATCCGACGACCTTTATTCTGGTGATGGCTTTGAGGACAGTCTGAATCAGCCAGCGCAAAAATTTTTTCATGGGGCAATTTTACCGTCTTTGCACCTCCCCCGCAAATCGACAAAAAAGCCCCGCTTGTACGGGGCTTCAGGCGTTCTTGTTTCAACCGATAAACAAATCGACACGTTTCAATAAGATGAAGAATCTCGCTGTGTGCCGTAGGCGGCAAACATTTTCGAAAAGACGTCGTAATCGGTTGGGGTCATATCTACAATCTGAAAGCCGACATTATAAATATTCGGGTCGAACTCATCCACCCGACACCACTTTGCGCACGCCTTGAAAGTAATCGATGTTTTATTCGAGATCTGCCCCGTTTGTTCAACTCGCAGACGGAAATCCGTATTAACAGGCACAGGTTTGACACTATCCAACTTGAAACCGCCTGTGCTAATGTCGGACAAATGTCCAAGCAGTTTGCCGGTCGTCTCATCGGTAACAACCATGTAATACGAAAAATTTCGCCGCTGCAGTTGACGTTTTTCCGCAGCCATGGGAACCTCCTTACAAATTTGTCAGGTTATTCCCAGTATATAACAGAATGTATCAGAAATCAAGAAAATCAGACTTCTTTTGTCAAAATATGGGTATAAATGCTCGCGCCGGAACCGCCGATGTTCTGCGCCATTCCCACACGGGCGCCTCCCACCTGGGTTTTATCACACTCGCCCCGCAACTGCTGGATAACCTCCACCAGTTGGTATATTCCAGTGGCGCCGACGGGATGTCCGCGAGCTTTTAAGCCACCCCGGGTACAAACCGGGATTTTCCCCCCGATGCAGATCTCGTTATCCAAGCCGAGGCGAATCCCCTGACCTCTTTCGGCAAATCCGCTGGCTTCGAGTGAAAGCGCCGACATGATGGAGAAGGCATCGTGGAGTTCAAAAAAGTCAATATCCGCCGGGGATAATCCCGCCATGTCGTATGCCTGTTTTGCTGAAAGATAAGCCGCGCTCAGGAACATGGGGTCCTTGCGCGAGTGGACGGCAATCGTATCCGTCGCAGCGCCCGAAGCGGCAACCGTAATTCTCGGCTGGCGTGTCAACTTCTCGGCAGGGACAATGACAATTGCCGCCGCCCCGTCGCCGATGGGAGAGGCATCCAGCAAATTGATGGGTGTGGCAACCATCGCCGACTTCTCAAACTTTTCCACCGTAATTTTTTCATGCAAACGCGCATACGGATTATGCATGGCATTGGCATGGGCGTTGATGGAGAAGGAGGCAAAGTGCTCATGCTTCCAGCCAAACTCATGCATGTAACGGCGCATCACCAGGGCGTTGAGTCCCACGAATGAGACGCCCTGCTCCACTTCATAGTCGGCATCTGCGGCGGTTGCCAGCGCAGCCGTTACATCACGCCCGGCTTTATCGGTCATCTTTTCGACGCCCACCACCAACGCGGACTCGACGTCACCGGAGGCGACGGCCATCAACCCCGCGCGGAAGGCTGCCGCCCCCGACCCGCAGGCGGCTTCCACTTTGACGGCTTCCTGTTTCCACAACCCAACCCAGTCTGCCAGGAATGCGCCGAGTTGGTTTTGTCCGCTGACAAGGGGCGAAAGCATATTGCCGACAAAAAGCGCATCGACTTTATCGACACCCGCATCCTGCATGGCGGCAAGGGCGGCATCGCCCCCGATCTCACGCAGGGATTTCTCCCAATGCTCCCCGACTTTTGTTTGACCAATTCCAAGGATGGCTGTTTTTCTCATAAGGCAAATTCTACCGCATTGCACTATCAGGAACTATCCAAATTAGAAAAAGTTCGGGATAAAATAAGGCATGAACAAGAACGAATGGCTGGAGAATTTCCTCGAAGCGGTATCGACCTGCGGTGAGGAAGGACGCGAAGCGGTGGAATACATCCGCGCGAACAAAATCCGCATCGGCATGAGGCGCGCAAGAGAAAGCGTGGGCGCATTTTGGACGCTGGCAAAATCTGCGCACCTTAACACGAGACATTACACGCAGGAATCATCGCTCACCGATCCGTATGCATGGACCTTGTTAATTCACGAAGCGAGACATTTGCAACAGGGTATCCTCACCGCCTTTTCCATTTACGGAGAACTGGACGCCTGGCAATATCAATATCGGACGCTAAAAAAACTGACGGGAAAGCAGTTGTCTGAGCTACACGAGGAACTCTTATCTCTGCCTTTGAATATGGAGCGTGAAAACCTGCAACACGCGAGAAAGCTAATGACACGTATTGCGGGAAAAAGCTATGGCGCAAATTTTCTACCTCTATATCCGATTCACAAGGAAATCAAATATTGGTTTGCAGGATCGTAATTAACCTACGCGACTTCTCACAAAATCGACAAGTTTTTTTAATGTAAAACTTCCCCACATGTTGTATGCTTAGTTCAGAAACAAAAAAGGAGGTTGCGACACAAACACCGCTTATTATAGAAACAAGGGAAGCACGTCCTGGTCCCTGATCTGATTGAAAGTTGAATCAGATGTCGCGTCGAATTACTGGTTGTTGAGTGCAAAAAGGAGGTTGCGATAGATACACCGCCTGAAGCCTATGCCATTGGGAAGGGCGACACGCATTGAGCTGGTTGTGCAAGTTTTAGAACCAGACGTCCCCCAAGCGATATAAGGGTTGCAAGTTCGCTCCCTATCCCAATACAATTTAATTCTTTATGACGAACGGGTGAGCCCCGTTCGTCTTTTTTTTGGAAGTTATTAAATCGAATTAAGCGCCTTGCGCATTTTCTCCAGCCCCTGTGCGAGTAATTTGCGCGACGTGCCAAAATTTAAGCGGACGTGTCCCTCGCCTTCCCTGCCAAAGATGCGCCCTTCACTCAGCCCGACTTTGGCATTCTTCAAAAAGAATTCGTAGGGCGAGCCTTTGATTTTGGTTTGCGTGAAATCGAGCCAGCCGAGATAGGTGGCGGCGGGATTTGTCAGGCGGACGCCGGGCATGTTCACAGTGACGTACTCCACGAGGAAATCGCGGTTGCCGGTCAGGTAGCGGCGCAGGTCCGCCAGCCAGCCGTCGCATTGGCCGGAGAAGGCAGTCTCTGCGGCGTAAAGCCCCATGTCGTTGACATGAATCCGCAGGCGGGCTACTTCGTCTGCGTAGCGTTTCCGCAAGTCCTTGTCGGGGATGATGGCGAAGCCGCAAAAAAGACCGGGGACATTGAAAGTCTTGGAAGGGGCAACCAGCGTGATGGTATGTTTGGCAATTTCAGCGGATAGCTTTGCCAGCGGCGTAAACGAATTCCCATCGAGCAAAAGTTCGGAGTGGATTTCATCCGACACGATCAGCACATCGTTCTGAATTCAGAGTTCCGCCATGCGCAACAACTCTTTGCGGGAGAAAATAATGCCCAGCGGATTGTGTGGATTGCAGAGCAGGAACATCCCGGCCTTTTTGACCTGCTTCTCGAAAACATCCCAATCGATTTCGTAGCTCAAAATGTTGCCTTTTGCATGGCGAATGAATGGCGCGTCGAGTTGCGGAATGCCGAGGTTGCTCTTGACCTCATGGAATTCGCTGTAAACCGGCGTTTGCAACAACACGCCTTTCTTTGGGGTGCAGGCGATACGCGCCGCAACGCTGAACGCGGTCACGATGCCTGTGGTATCCACCACCGCATCGGGCTTGACTTTCCAGCCGTAGAGCGCATCCATGCGGGCGGCGACGGTTTCTTTCAATTTGGGTGTGGCAATGTCATATCCAAGCACGCCATCCACCGCCTTGTGGAGTTTTTTCAAAATCGGCGCGGGCGCGGGGAAGTCCATATCTGCCACCCACATCGGAAGCACATCCTTTGGATAACGCAGCCACTTGATGGAATTTGTGTTACGTCGGTTTGGGGCAATATCGAAATTTGTCATGAGAGTCCTCTGGTTTGTTGATTATGATGGGATTATTGTACTGCCTATTTCTGAAGACTTTGGAAGTCCAGCCCTGTGTTTTGGCATCGAATTGTCATGCGAAATATGTGTAGCTGGGTCAATAATGAATGCATGAAAGTCCGCCTCCCAATTCTGCTCTGGCTTGTGTTGACCGCCTGCATCGGGGTGACTTTTCCCGCTACCAACACGCCGCAGGGTATTCCGCCTACGCTGGAACAGCTTCCCACCGGCCCACCCGCTTCACCCCATTTGACGTCTCCATTCGATTACAAAAGCATCGAGATCAGGGGCGGCGGGGATTTCATCGCACAGACCATCGCCGCACTCGACCTGCTGAAAGAGAAAGCCCCGGACGCATTTCAAAAAATCCAGACTTATGTCGGCATCATCGAACAGGGAGAACATAGCGGCATGTGGGCATGGGAGATCCCTCCGCGCTACGAAGTGGGAGACGCCACCGCCTTTTTCAGCGTCACCTGGTATGCCTCCACCATCGCCCATGACGCCACCCACTCGGAACTGTACGCCCAATATCAAGCCGCCCACCCCGGCGAGATTGTGCCGGATGACGCCTATGGCGGGGTGGAAGTCGAGCGCTTCTGCATCGGTTATCAACTGGAAATCGCCAGGCGCATTGGCGCGCCGCAAAGCGAGGTAGATTACCTATCCTCGCTGGACGGCACACACTGCGATCTCGATCACGACGGGGATTGCGATTGGGAAGATTACCAGAACAGGGATTGGTAGTAAAAAAACGCGCCTCCTCGTTAATCCAAAAACCCTATTTGCTGATAGAATAACCGGGAAGTATTCGCCCTGAGCGGTAGTCGAAGGGCTTTTGCAAATGTGCTTCGACTACCGCTCAGCACGAAGTATCACACGCAAGGATGCTCACTCGTTCATGAAATATAACTTCCCCCTTTTCTGGCGCTCGCTCTATCGCTCCTTCTTCGACTCCAAAAACACCACCGCCCGCCTCACAAAAAAACGCATCATTTTTCTGACGCTCTTCGTCATCGTTTGGATTCCCGGAATGCTCATCCACTGGTTCTGTTTCTGGCTGGATGATATCCTCTTCCCCGATTACAAAAAACAAGTCATCGAAAAGCCGTTATTCATCCTCGGCAACCTGCGCAGCGGATCGACCTTCCTGCACCGCCTGCTTTCCCGTGATTCGCAGACCTTCACCAGCCTCACCACCTGGGACATCTACCTGACTCCCTCGGTGACACAAAAGAAGATTACGCAGTTTGTGGCGCGGCTCGACAACAAATATTTCGGCGGGGCGCTGCATCGCCTGCTTTACAAATTCGACGCCGCCACCCTGGGCAAAATCAAAATACACCCCATTTCTTTCTTCCAACCCGAAGAGGACGAGAACATCCACCTGCTCATCTGGGACGGCTACTTCGTCACCTTCCTCTTCCCCTTCATGGACGAAATGCCGAACTATCAACGCTTCGACGAGGTACTCAGCCCCGAACACAAGCGCCGCATCATGACCTTCTACAAATCCATGTTGCAGCGTCACATGTACGCAACGGGCAAGAAATACTTTGTGGCGAAGAATCCCGCTTTCAGCGCCAAAATCGAAACCCTGCGCGAATTCTTCCCCGAAGCGAGAATCATTTACCTCGCCCGCAACCCGCTCGACATGCTGCCCTCGACCGTTTCATGGATCAACTACGCGCGGCGGCAATTCACCGAACCTGAACCCGGCTATCATTACATCGAAGAAATTTTGGATTTGACCCAGCACTGGTACCGTCATCCGCTGCGTTATCTGGATTCTCACCCCTCGCCCCGCAACCTGATTCTGAAATACGACGATTTGATCCAACGCCCCGAAGCGGTCATCCGCAGCTTCTACGAGCAGTTCGGCTATCCCGACAAACCCGGTCTGCCCATCATCATCGACCAGGCGGTCAAGGAGACGTTGACCTTCACCAGCGACCACAACTACTCCTACGAAAAGATGGGATTTAACCGCGAACAAATCGTGGCGATGTATGCCGACATCTTCGAGCGCTTCGACTTCGACACCCGCGAGCCGTTTGTGGAAAGAGAAAAGGTGGAAGTGGAGAGAGTGAAAAGGCAGTAAAGTACGCAGGTAGACAGGTAGATAAGTAAACAGGTAAAAAAGTAAAAGGTAGATGGGAGCGCAGAGGTTTTACTTCTGCGCTCTTTTTCTACGGAAAATACTGCTTCAAAAGTTGCTCTGCGATTTCCCCATACGAACCATCCGGGTCTGTATTCTGAATGGAAACCAGTTTCCCCTTCGCCAACGAATAATTTCCCTGCGCGAGGTAGGTCAGCGCCAGATGGAGGTGGGCTGACAAGTAATCGGGGAAACGTTTGGTCGCATCCAGCAGGGTTTGCTCGGCGCTGGCATAACGCCCCGAAGCGAGATACACCCAGCCCAATGCATCCAATGTAGACGGGTCATCGGGAGAAAGTTTCACCGCTTTTTGGGCGGCGGGCAGACCGATTTCATCGAGGTAGATGTTGTTCCCGGCGCAAAAGACAGCCAGCAAAGCCCAGTAGGTGGATTCGTTCGGCGCGAGTTCCGTTGCGCGGCGATAGGATGCCAACGCCGAAACCAGATCGCCGCGCTTGACGTACGCTTCGCCAAGTCCCGCCTGCCATGCGGGGTTATCCGGCTCAGCGCCGGCGGCAAGCAGGTATTCAGCCAGCATCTGCGGGTATTTTTCGTGGCGGCTCCAATACAGGGCGCGCAAGCCGCGCACAACCACCGAAGTATGATCCAGCCTGACAGCCTTATCCAGTTCGACCAATCCACTTTGACCAATTTGTTGTTTTGCCTCGCCAAGCCATGCCCACGCCTCGGCATTTTTCTCATCGAGAGAGACGGCTTTCTCGAAGGCTGGAATTGCCAATGCCCATTCCTTGACCAGACCGAGGGCGCGGCCGTTCGTCACCATTTGTTTTGAGGCGTCAGGCTGGGTGGCAGACAAGTTCAAGGCGGAGCGCAAGGTTTGGATAGCGGGGTCAAATTTCGGGTCGAGCGAGGCGGCAAACATCAAATGCGTGAGCGCCTGTTCAGGCTCCAGCACAGTCAGCAATAAACCCAGGCGGTAATGGGCGCGGGCATCTTCCGGATTCAAGCGAATCAGGTTTTGCATCACATCCCTCTCTGCCACGATGTCATTTTTGCGAACATAGACCATGGAAAGCAGGTTATACAGGTTGGGCGAATCATAGGTCTGCAAGCCCTGCCTCAACGCGACATCCGCAGCGTCCAAATCGCCCAAAGTTAAGTGGGTTATCCCCAACCACACTCTGCCCGGCTCGGTAAACGAGGATACACGCCCAAAATAGTCAAGAGCCTGTAAATGTTTCCCTGCTCTCGTAGCAGCAACGCCCGCGCTTTCCCACAAATCGTCACGCCAGGGAAGCAGGCGGGCGGCTTGGGCGTAAGACCCCGCAGCGGAGGCATAATCCTGCGCGCCGAAACTGGCTTTGGCGCGGTTCAGCCAAACAACCCCCATCGAAG
The DNA here is from genome assembly GCA_903837815.1 of uncultured Chloroflexota bacterium. Classification (GTDB taxonomy): domain Bacteria; phylum Chloroflexota; class Anaerolineae; order Anaerolineales; family Villigracilaceae; genus Villigracilis. The sequence goes on from CAILWD010000324.1 coordinate 17,710, forward strand.
GGATGGGAGCCAGAAAAGCTGCGAGCAGCGCAAACAAGACGAGCGGGGCGGTAATTTTCTTTAGAAGCATTGTAACGATAATTATACGCGGGGCAAGCCGTATTTCTTTAAACTGGCAGTATAATAATCACAATGAGTGCATTTACCAGCCTGATTCTCACTCAACTAACCGTTCCCCCCGGCGATTTGATCTACTACATCGTTCTGGTCTTTGCCGTGGCAAGCGCGCTGCAATCGGCGTTCAATCACTGGCGGGTAAGCGAGTTCCCACAAGCCAAGCGAGCCTTTCTCGGCCTTGGGGTATTGCTTGGCGCACAGGTTGTCATGTTTGTCTTTAGCGGACTTGGCTGGCAGCGCCTGATCGACCCGACAGTAATCCTGCCGCCACTCGACCGCGCTTATATCCTCTTTGGTATTATCTGGATTACCTGGCTTTACGGCTTTCCCGAACCCAATAAAGCGGCGGATGCAATCGCAAGCCTTCTGAGCCTGCTGGTCATTATTGCCTTTGCCGTCAGCCTGCTCATCTGGCAGCCACAGGCGGAATCGGTCAGCTACAACCAGACCAATGACGACTGGGCATGGCAATTCGGCGCCATGCTCGCAACAGTAATCAGCGCCGCCATTCTCTTCGTCCGCAAACCAGACGGGATGTGGAACGGCGTCATCCTGCTAGCCATCGGCTTTTTGGGACATGTGGGACACTTCCTTTTTCCGGTGGAAGGAAATTATTCCGGCATCGTGCGCCTCGCCTACATGGCGGCATACCCGATCCTGCTCACCCTGCCGCAGCGTTTCTCCATCTCTCTTCCGCCTGCCAACGTCAGCCTGGGCGCCATTCCAGCGGGCAAAAAACAGGATACCTCTGCCGGCCTACCCGAACGCCGCCGCTATAGCACCGACCCGAAGACCTTCCACGCCATGCTTGCGCTGGCAGCCGAAACCAACTCTACAAAAATCAGCCAGGCGATTACCCGCGCCATCGCACAGACCATGCTCTCCGATCTGTGTTTCATGATCCGGTTGGCAGATAACGGCAACCAGTTGCAGATTGCCGGTGGATATGATTTGATTCGTGAAGATATCCTCGAAGGCGGTTCGCTCAATAAAAACGCCATCCCCATGCTGGCAAACTCCCTCCAGCGCGGACGCCCGCTGCGGATGCCTGCCAGCAGTACCTCTGCCGACGTAAAGGGATTGGGCGATATTCTCGGCTTGAGCAACCCCGGTCATCTTTTGTGTGTGCCAATCCTCACCCCGGAAAAAGAGGCATTGGGCGGCGTGTTGCTGCTCTCGCCCTACTCTGACCGCAGTTGGACGGCTGAGGATCAAGCATACCTCTCGAACATTGCAGCGTCCCTGGTGCCGATCATCCAGCGCAGCCAGACGGCGAACAAACTGGAGACACAAAACGATCAGACGCGCGAAAAGATCGCCGATCTCGAACTACATATCAAGGAACTCTCCCGTGAACTGGAAATTGCGCGCGCCGAAAATCAGAAGAGCAACGCAATGGAAATGGGTTCCATGCTTGCAGCGCAGGAAGAGTCACAGCGCATCATCGAACAGTTGCAGACCGAGAACGCCGAAATGCGCATGGGCATGAGCGCCCAACCTTCCGCATCCGTTTCGCAAATGGAAACCGACCTGAAAAAGACCTTGCAGGAACTGGCTCATCTACAAAACCAGCTTGTCGAAGCAAACATGAAGGCGCATGAACTCGAAAAGGGGCACATCGCCATCAAAAGCACTGAGCAGGCGGAGGTGGTGGCATCCATCGCGCAGGAACTGCGTCAGCCGCTTTCGTCCATCGTCGGATATACCGACCTGCTGCTGGGTGAATCGGTGGGGATCCTCGGAACCCTGCAGCGTAAATTCGTGGAACGCATCAAAGCCTCGACGGAACGCATCAACAGCCTGACCAATGACATGATCCAAATTACCACGCTCGAAGCGGAGTTAAACGACCTCAAACTCGAAGCGGTGGATCTGAACACGGTCATCGATAACGCCATGTCCTACACCAGCGCTCAAGTGCGCGAAAAGAATATCTCGATGAATCTCGACCTGCCCAAGAAACTTGTGCCTGTGCAGGCAGATCGCGACGCATTGCAGCAAATTCTGATTCACCTTTTGCAAAACGCGGGGGCGGCAACCCCATTCGAAGGAACGATCAGGCTGAAGGTGCAGACAAGAAACGAAGCGGGGATCGAATACATCCTGATTCAAGTCACAGATATGGGCGGCGGCATTCCTGCGAATGATATTCCTCGCGTTTTCACCCGACTCTATCGCGCCGAAAATGTGTTAATTCAAGGCGTCGGAGATACAGGCGTGGGACTCTCCATTGCAAAAGTGCTCACCGAGGCGCACCGCGGACGAATTTGGGTCGAAAGTGAACAGGGGGCCGGCTCCACGTTTAGCGTATTGCTGCCCACCAGCGGTAATATCGACCGGAACGCGATGCCCAAGAGCAAAGGAAAGAGCTAATGCAAAGTCTGCGCGGGCTTGGCAACGCGCTGGTAGTGGCGCTGATCTCCATCGGGTTGATGGTCGGGGCTTTGTCCATCTCGCTGGTGGAATTTGTGCCACAGGTAACCCCCACAGCGCAAAGCCTGGTTATACCTCCCACACCTCTGACTGCCACCAATACACCCATCCCCACGCTGACTCCAACCCTGGGGATTGAATCACCCACCCCCAGCGCCACTCTGACATCAACCATCACTTTCACGCCGCCTGCCTCCTGTCCTCCCCCTTCGGGCTGGTCTCAAATCCTAATTCAAGCCGGCGAAACGCTGGATAATATCGTCGCGCGCTACCGTAGCAACAAGGATGAACTGCGCCACGCCAACTGCCTGCTGACCGACTCTCTGGTGCCCGGGTCCATGCTTTACGTCCCGCCAGTGGCGACCAACACCGTTGCCGCCTGCGTCCCCGGTGCGTCTAACTGGACGAAAGGATACACGGTCAGATCCGGCGATACGATCTATTCCATCGCGCTCAATTACTATACCAACGCCAGCCAGTTGAAGAACATCAACTGCCGGCCCAGTGACTTGATCTATGCGGGAGAGGTTCTCTGGGTGCCGAACATCGCCACGCGGACTCCGTACCCAACGCCGTTACCCGGCAGCACGGTCACACCCCGCCCCACCGAGACGGATTTGCCGTACACCATCACAGTCCTGCCATTTACAATCACCGTCCTGCCCTTTACCGCCACAGTGGAGCCAAGTCGCACGCCGGTCCCAGCAACGCCGACCGCCATTTCAACGCCCACCGCAATTGCCACGCAAACGGCAAGCCCAACCGCTTTCCCTTCGCCCTAAACTGTTCCAAAAGCCACAGACCCTAAAGGTTTCACCGCAAAATCGGATACAATCCTGCCAATGAAACCTTTAGGGTTTTTTCTTTGGTTTTGATATGAAATCATCCCAGCCATATTTCATCCTGTTCCTTTTCTTCGTATCCGCAGTTATTTTCTCCGCTTGCAACGCGGCGCCGCAGGAATCGGCTCCGCCTCCGCCGTTGATCCTCATCACTTCCGCGCCAAACGCATCTCCTACACCGACCCCTTTCCAACCGTCACTCTACACGCCGACGCAGCCCGGGCTCTATTCCGCAGAAATAAATTCGCCGCCGCAAATCCTGCCTACGGAGACGCCGTCTCCATCCCCGGTTCCGCCTGTCAACCCCACCGCCACAGCCAATATTGCGCAATTATTCCCCACCGCTGCCGCGCCACCCGTTGCTGAAGTTGTTGCAATCACGCCCACCGCCCTGCCTCCTCTCACGGGCAATGAAACCATCAACTTCCTGCTCATCGGCTCAGACAAGCGCCCCGGCTCCTCGTACCGCACCGATACCCTGGTCATAGCCGTTGTCTGGTACAAGGAGGGACAAGTCTCGCTCATCTCCATCCCCCGCGACCTATGGGTGTACATCCCCACCGTCGGAATGCAACGCGTGAATACGGCTTACCAAAGCGGGGAGATTACCGGCTACACCGGCGGTGGACCGGGTCTGCTAAAAGACACCATTTCCTACAACCTCGGCATCCGCATCGACCACACTGCAATGGTGGAGTTCGATGGGTTCCGCCGCATCGTGGATACCCTCGGCGGCATCGAAGTACCGATTGCGTGCGCCTACACCGACTGGCGTTTAATCGACCCATCATACGATCCCTACAACGAAAATAACTGGTGGCTCTACACCGTCGGGCCGGGACAAATCCACATGGACGGCGACCTGGCGCTGTGGTATGCCCGCTCGCGTTCCAAATCCAACGACTTCGACCGTGGGCGCCGACAGCAGGAAACCCTGCGATCCATCTTCGACAAAGCCCTGCGGACAGATACCTTCAGCAAGATTCCCCAACTCTATAACGATTTCTCCAGCACAGTCATCACCGACATGGGGCTTGGCGATATGCTGCTGCTTGCCCCGCACGCCGTCAACTTCACCAACGCCAATATCCGCGGCTACTACATCCGCCCACCCTATGTCAGCTCGTGGATGACTCCCGGCGGCGCGGCGGTCCTGCTTCCCAACGAAACCGAACTGGGGCAGATGCTCATCGAAGCCACCACGCTATCCACATCAGCCGTCGAGCGCGAGACCATCACCGTGGATGTGCAAAACGGGACCACCCTCGACTCGTGGGATGCGCTCGCCGCCTCACGCCTAAACTATGCGGGATACCAAACCACGGTCTCGAACGCCGATCGCCGTGACTACCCATCCTCTGTCATCATCGACTTCACCCCCGGGCAGGATCCCAACCAACGGCAGACTCTCCTCTCGACCCTCAACCTGTACGCCGCCAGCGTGCTTTCCCAACCCGACGCCAACAGTTCCGTCCAATATCGCGTCATCCTCGGCTATGATTATGATCCCTGTTTCCAGCCTCAGGACTTGTCGCATTAGACTCTGCCAGTATAATCCCCTCTCATGTTCAAAAATAAAAACCTCGCTGTCCTCTTCTTTGCGCTCGTTGTCGTGATGCTTGGCTTTGGCATCGTCATCCCCATCCTGCCGTTCTACGTCGAACACTTCGGCGGCAGCGGCAAGGACATGGGCATGTTGATGGCAATCTATTCCATCATGCAGTTCATCTTCTCCCCCATCTGGGGAAGCCTCTCCGACCATTACGGGCGCAAGCCCATTTTGCTGGTGGGAATCATCGGGAACGTGGTCTCACAGGTCTTATATGGCCTGGTGGGAGATTTCGCCGAAGCGGGCATGTTTGCCCCGCAAACTTCGCTCATCCTGTTAATGGTGACTCGCGGACTGGCTGGGATTCTCTCCTCGGCAACGTTGCCAACGGCGATGGCGATCATCAGCGACCGCACCAGTCACCACGAACGCGGCGGCGGCATGGGACTGGTCGGCGCGGCAATGGGCGTTGGCATGGTGCTGGGGCCGGGCATCGGCGGCATGATGTCGGGCATATCCCTTTCTGCGCCGTTTTACTTCGCGGCGGCAATCTCGGTCATCGCCGTCATCCTGACCTGGGTGATGGTCTCCGAATCGCTGCCACAGGAGGAGCGCACCGTCACGCTTGGCAAGGTCAACGGTCCGCAACTGGGCGAGATGTGGCAGGCGCTTTTCGGTCCCATCGGATTTTTACTCTTTCTGGCATTCCTGCACAGTTTCGCGCTTGCCAATTTCGAAGGCGTCTTCGGGATGTACACCCAACTCCGCTACGAGTACAACGCCACGCAGGTCGGCATCGTATTGACGGTGGTTGGTCTGGTCTCGGCTATCGTGCAAGGCGCATTGACCGGCCCCGCCACCCGCAAATGGGGCGACTCGCTCGTGGTCAAGGCTTCACTCTTTGCCAGCATCTTTGGCTTTATTTTGATGACTGTTGTGGAAAGTGAACCCGGCAAAATCGCCGCTTCGGTCATGCTGGCTTCGGGCTTTTTCATGCTGACCAATTCGATGATCCGCCCCGGCTCCTCTTCGCTCATCTCGAAGCAGGAAGGAATCAGCCAGGGCGCAGCAATGGGCATAAACAACGCCTTCATGAGTTTGGGACGGATTGCCGGTCCGCTGTGGGCTGGCTACGCGCTGGACATCAACCTGAATTTCCCCTATCTGACCGGCGCTTTCATCATGGCGGTTGGCTTTGTGTTATGCCTGTTCTTCCTGCCTGCCGAAAAAATAAACGGGTAGACTTGCCTTCGGTGACTCGCGTCCGTCAAAAGTCTCCAACTTTTGACTCCAAATTCACCCATCAATTCAATTGAAACTTGCTGGCAACGTCCCCATTTCGTTGATTCTGCTTTAAAATCGGTGCCACGATGATCAGAAAACTCTTTAGTGGATTAGGGACTTCCTTACACACCCCCATCGGGGTCATTGTCACAGCCAATCTTATCCTGGTTGCGGCGGCATGGCTTGTCGGGATTCGCGCCCCCTTATTTTATATCATCAGCATATTGATTCTGGGCTTCGATATCTTTGTTTCTGTCACCCTGCAGGACAGATTGATCCATTTCTTCGCCCAATTCGTCCTGCCGATTCAAAACCCCGAACACCGCGAAGAAATCGCGACGCGGGTGAAAAACTTCGAGGGCGGCAGGCGCGGACCGGCGATGTTCGTCAAAAACGGACGGATGATCCTGCACAAAGGCGAAGCCAAAAAACGCGGCCCCGGCTTGATCGTCCTCGACACCGCCAGCGCCCTCGTCCTGCGCACCGATACCGAGATCAAAGACACAGTGGGACCCGGCATCAAATTTACGAAGGGGAATGAATACGTCGCGGGCAGCGTAGACCTGCGGGCACAATGGCAGTTCATCGGTCCGCTCGCCACCGACCAGCCCTTCCTCAACCCCATCTCATCGCCAAAGGAATACAATGAATCTCTGGGACGCCGCCAGAGAACGAACGGCTGGACGCGGGATGGATTCGAAATCTCCCCCACCATCAGCATCCGCTTTAGCGTCAAACGACCCGGGAAGAAAGCCCCCAACGAAAGCGGCGTCACCTCCTACTATGGCTTCGACCCGGAAGCGGTACGAAACGCAGTTGTCCGCCAGTTTGACTTCATGGATGCGGAAGGCGGAGGCATCACCCAGATGGATTGGGATGAACTCCCCGCGCACCTGGTCGTCAACATCTGGCGCGAATATATTCGCAAATTCAAATTCGACGAGTTATTCTCTTCGCGGGAGGTGGATAGCCCCAGCGGACTGCAAACCATCGAAGAGGCAATCAACCAGCGGGTGAAGAAGTCGCACGTCGACAGGCTCGACGACACCGGCCTAAGACATGGAGATTGGGCCGAAAGCCTCGAATACAAACAACTCCAGGCTCACGGGCTGGAGATCATGGATGTGCGCATCCACAAAGTTCTCTTCGATGAAGCCCTCGAAAAACGAATCATCGACCAGTGGAACACAGAGTGGTACAAGTCTGCCGCGCAGGAAGAACGCCATCTCAAGGAAATGGAAGGCTTGAATGAAACAGCCGGGCGTATTGAAGCCGGCAAACTCTTTGCAACCACCGCTTCGCAAAAATTCAGCGGCAAGACCACCCTGCCCCAAGACAACCATTTCAAGACCCTGCAACTGCTGATCGAACCGCTCAAAGAGTTCATCCTCAACCAACGCGACGACAGCAACAGCGCGAGCGAGGAAGAGAGAAAACTGGAGGAAATCTGGAAGTGGCTGCTCGATAACACCAGCACACAACCAGAGGCGCCCGCGTCAGGAGGCAGGAAATGAGAGTGCAGATAAGGCGTCCCTCACTGCATGTCAACCCGCTGCTCTACAGCCTGACAGATGAAGGCGTGGAATACAGGAATCGCCTGCGCGGCTGGATCGGCGGGGTGACCTGGCTGGGGCTGAGCGCGTCGACCATCATCATTACCCTGCTTGCAGCCAATAAATGGGAGTTGATCCCCATCGCCGCCCTTG
>CAILWD010000325.1 GCA_903837815.1 uncultured Chloroflexota bacterium
CGAATTCATCGACGGCTACAACGTCCTCGTTTTGCCGACGACGGGACGTTATTTCCAAATCCCCTACGGCGTTCTCGTCCCGCAGAAAATAGGCAACCTGCTGGTGGCGGGACGCAGTATCGCGGGCGACAAAATCTCCCACGCCTCGGTGCGGAACATGATGTGTTGCGCGGTCACGGGTCAGGGGGCGGGTGTGGCGGCGGCGGTCTCGGTCAAGGATGGCGTATCCGTCGGCGAAGTCAATATCAAGCATGTGCAAACTGCGCTCCAAAAACAGGGCGCGAGAATCTATTAGACCTCGCGCGCAAGCGACAAACCCTGAGACGCTCGGATTCGTTTTGAACCACTGAGACACCGAGACACTGAGAAAATCAAAAGAAGAACTCTGCGTCTTCGTGTCTCAGTGGTTATTGATTTTTTATTTGACAATCCGCGCAAATTAGCGAAATTGGCGGCAAAAATCTTTGAATACGGAAAATCAAAACAAGGAGAACCGAATGAACGCACTTACCGACTTGAACGTCCCCGAAAGAATTTTGCTGGGACCAGGACCCAGCATGGTCTCGTCCCGCGTGCTGCGGGCGATGGCTCACCCGCTGGTGGGTCACCTCGACCCGAAATTCATCGAACTGATGAAGGAAGTGCAGGAGGGGTTGCGCTACGTTTTCCAGACTCAAAACCAGATGACCCTGCCTGTTTCTGGCACGGGCAGCGCGGGCATGGAATCGACAGTCGCTAACCTGTTGGAGCCAGGCGACACAATTATGATCGGCGTCAATGGCTATTTCGGCGAGCGCCTGTGCGACATGGCGAGCCGCTACGGCGCGACGGTCAATAGGCTGGATAAACCCTGGGGCGACGTTTTTACCCCCGAAGAAATCGACGCGGCGTTGAAGAAGAAGCCCGCGAAGGTGGTGGCGGTTATCCACGCTGAAACCTCGACGGGCGCGTTGACCTCGCTCGAAGGCATGGCGGAAGTCGTCCACAAACACGGCGCTTTGTTTCTCGTGGACTGCGTCACCTCGCTTGGCGGCATCCCGCTCAAGATCGACGAATGGGACATTGACATCGCCTACAGCGGCACGCAAAAATGTTTGAGTTGCCCGCCCGGACTGAGTCCCGTCACCATCGGCGCGCGTGCCCGCGAAGCCTTCCATCAGCGCAAGACCAAAGTCGCCAACTGGTATCTCGACATGACCATGCTCGAACACTACTGGGGCGACGAGCGCACCTATCATCACACCGCGCCCATCAGCATGAACTACGCCCTGCGCGAAGCCCTGCGCCTCGTGATGGAGGAGGGATTGGAAGCCCGCTACCAGCGTCACCGCGAAAACAGCCAGATGTTGTGGGACGGACTGGAAGACCTCGGCTTGAGATTGATCGTCCCCATCGAGCGCCGCCTGCCCTCGCTGACGACGGTTGCCATCCCCGACGGCGTGAACGACATGGAAATCCGCAAGCGCCTGCTCGAAGATTTCAACATCGAAATCGCGGGCGGACTGGGCGCATTCAAAGGCAAGGCATGGCGCATCGGGCTGATGGGCTACTCCTCGCGCAAGGAAAACGTTGTGCTGTTGCTCTCGGCTTTGGAACGGCTGTTAAAGAAATGAGATGACGTATGGCATCGCGGAGGCCAACGGCTCCTGTCGTTGGCCTCTCAAAAGTCAGGAGACTTTTGAGTCCATGTGTAAGTTTGGATATAATCGCCTCATGGAGAACGGATGATTCGCGCGCGATTGCTCATCGGGTTTGTGCTGGTTGCCCTGTTGCCCGTCATCGGCGTGGGAATCAGCACTTACCTTGTCAGTTATCAAAACGGACGCCAGCAATCCATTGACCGTCTCGAGTCAGTCACCGCGCGCAAGGAACTGGCGATTCAGGTCTGGGTGCAATCACTGGAGCAGGAATTACAGGTCGCTTCGCAGACCGATTATTCTCCAAAACTCATCAGCAACGCCCTGAAATTATCGAACGAAAAACTGTCCTACACCTGGTACAACGACCTGGTGCGAAAACGCTTGAAATACTTTGTTGGACAATCCTCTCAGTTCGAAGAAATGTTTTTGGTCAACACTAAGGGCGACGTAGTAGTCTCCACACACGTCGAAAGGGAGGCAAAGAGTTACAGCGAATTCATTGTGTATCCTGCTGAGTTGACCATCCCGTACGCTCAACTCCCCTTTCTTTGGGAAGCACAAAACACGCCAGCCCTTGATAAAACAGACAGTGCATCCGCCTTTGTCTATATCCCGCTCAATAAGGAGGATGGGCAGTTCATCGGCGCGATCGGCGGCAAAGTGGACATCGCCGCCCTGCATGAAATCCTGAATGAGAAAACAGGTCTGGGCGATACGGGACGGGCTTACCTTGTCAATTGGGATTACGCCCTGCTTACGGGAACTGGCTTTTTTCAAACCGAGGATTCAGGGCTGGTGGAATCGGACGGCGTCCGCAGGGCAATCGAACAGGAGGCAAACATTGCGGGCAATTACGCCAGTCTCAGCGGGAAGAACGTGGTCGGCGTTTATCGCTGGCTGCCAGATTTGGAAATCGTCCTCGCGGTGGAACAGGATTCAGCGGAGGTCTTTCAAGCGGTTTCCGCCAACACGACCATCAACCTCGTCATCGCCTTTATCGCCCTGATTGTGGCTGTGGTCGCCGCCCTGTTCATGACCCAGAACATCGCCAACCCCATCACCGAATTGGCGAAGACCGCCTCGCACATTGCCGAAGGCGACCTTGAACCGATGGCGAAGGTCGTGCGCGAAGACGAGGTCGGCGCTCTTGCCCGCGCCTTCAACAGCATGACGGCGCAAATCCGCGACCTGATTAATTCGCTCGAACAGCGCGTTCAGGAACGGACTCACGAACTGCGCGAGGCAAATACGGCGCTGGAACAAAGGGCGCTGCAACTGGAGACCAGCGCGCAGGTCGGGCGCGAAATCACATCTATTTTGGACATTGACGTCCTCTTGAATCGGGTCGTAGAGTTGATTCAAGACGCATTTGGCTACTATCACGTTCAGGTCTTTCTGGTGGAACATAACACCGGACAATTGGTTATGGGCGCCAGCAGCGGGAATAGGGATATCCAGCATCGACGGCTGGACCTCGGCGGAAAAAGTATCAATAGTGAAGCGGCACAAACTGGAAAAATCCAATTGGTCAGGGATGTGCGCGAGCATCCCAATTTTCTGTTCGACGAAGAACTCCCTGAAACGCGTTCGGAGTTGGTCGTCCCTTTGAAGGTTGGCAACCGCATCATCGGTACGCTCGACGTTCACGCCTCGAAGGCGGACGCGTTCTCTGAGGAAGACATGCTGGTCATCCAAAGTTTGGGCGACCAGATTGCGGTGGCAATCGAAAACGCCAATCTGTACAACAAAAGCAGGAAACTTGCCGTTTTGGAGGAACGCAACCGCCTCTCGCGCGAATTGCACGATTCGGTCACGCAGTCGCTTTATAGCCTGGTGCTTTTCACCGAAGGCTGGCGGCGCATGTTGAAGAAGGGCAACGGCAAAACTGTGGAGGAATACCTCGGCAGGATTGGCGAGATCGCCCAACAATCTTTAAAGGAAATGCGGCTGTTGATTTTAGAACTACGCCCGCCGCTGCTCGAACAGGAAGGCTTGGTCGGCGCGTTGAAAAAGCGGCTCGACGCGGTTGAAAAGCGGGTCGGCATCGAAGCGCGGGTGGTGATGGAAGACTTCATCGAAATCCCCCCGCCTGTGGAGGAGGAATTGTACTGGATTGCGCAAGAGGCGCTGAACAACGCTCTCAAACACGCCCGCGCCACACAGGAGACCGTGCGCATTTTCGCGCAGGATGACGCCACCGTGTTGGAGGTCGCCGATAACGGCAAGGGCTTCAACGTCCGCGCCGTCGAGATGGCGGGCGGCATGGGGATGAGCAACATGCGCGAACGCGCCAGGAAAATCGACGGCGTGCTGACCGTCCGCTCGAACTTGGGCAAGGGTACAATCATCAAAGTCATAGTTTCGCGCCCGAGCGCCCAACCGCTGGAAACGTAAAGCCGAGGAATGCAGTCATGGACAAAATGAAAACCATCCGGGTATTGATTGCGGACGACCATCCAATCATTCGAGACAGCCTCCGCACACTGATCAACACCGAGCCCAACCTCAAACTGGTCGGCGAGGCAGTGGACGGCGAGGAGGCGGTCAGGAAAGCACTCGAACTGAAACCCGATGTCATCCTGATGGATTTGGTCATGCCGGTCAAGGATGGCTTGCAGGCAATCGGCGAAATCAAGAGCGCCCTGCCCGAAGTTTCGATTTTAGTGCTGACCAGTTTTTCGGACGAGGATAAGGTTTTCCCTGCGATTCGAGCGGGAGCGTTGGGGTATTTATTGAAAGATTCATCGCCCCAGGAACTGCTCAAGGCCATTTACGACGTCCATCGTGGCGATGCATCTCTGCACCCAAGCATCGCCTTGCAGTTGATACGTGAAATCAATCGTCCATCTGATTTGCCCCCCGTCGAAAATCCGCTCTCGGAGCGCGAGTTGGAGGTTTTGAAACTGGTGGCACAGGGATTGACCAACCAGGAAATCGCTACGCGGCTGGTGCGCAGCGAGTGGACTGTCCGCACCCATGTAAGGAATATTTTGGGGAAACTACACCTTGCCAACCGCACCCAGGCGGCGTTATTCGCCTTGCGGGAAGGACTGGCTGAGTTAAATGATGAATAAAGTGCTCTATTCAAATTAATTTTGCCAATACAAGGGATGATAAAAAATACTGAATACATTTGGCAGAAAATCCAGACAACTCAATCGTTGGTATAAGGGCACTTAAACGTGGTCAAGCAGCCCATCGTTGAGCGAGTTTCAGCATAGCGGCAGACGGTCTGCCTCGCTGGCTGGGTATTGTCCAAGGTAGTGGTGGCACTTTGAAATTAAGCATTTCGATAGGCGTCCATTGATGATCGGTTAGTTTCGCGGCAATAGCCGGGGTTCATTCAGTTGAGGAAAATCAAGTCTTACTAAGTAGTCGGTCGAAAATAATTAGAATTCCGTCATTGCGAGCCGCGCTTTTTGCGGCGAAGCAATCTCAAGATTTGAGGGCGAGATTGCTTCGTCGGGGAGAGCACCCTCCTCGCAATGACGATGTTCCTTTTATAATTTAATTCGATCACCTACTTAGAACTGTTTGACGTTCGTGGTAAACTGACCGTTGAAAAAAATGAAAAGGTGGTCTATGTCTCATGTCTACTAAAACCGCAACCAGTGTCGCTTGCGCTAACATCGCATTTATCAAATATTGGGGCAACCGCGATAACGCCCTGCGCCTCCCATCCAACGGCTCCATCTCGATGAACCTGGACGGGTTGTTCACGCACACGACAGTCAGTTTTCAGCCATCGCTTCCGTTTGATGAACTAATCATCAACGGGCATGAAGTGGCGGGCAAGGGGTTGACCCGCATTTCGCACATCCTCGACCTGGCGCGTGAGATGGCGGGGATCAAAATGAACGCCGAAGTGATGAGTGAAAACAATTTCCCCTCCGGTGCAGGGATCGCATCTTCGGCATCGGCGTTCGCAGCGTTGGCATTGGCGTCCAGCAAGGCGGCCGGACTCGACTTGAACGAAGCCGAACTCTCGCGGCTGGCGCGGCGTGGATCAGGTTCCGCATCCCGCTCCATTCCCAGCGGGTTTGTCGAATGGCAAATGGGCACAGGTGACAACGATTGTGTGGCGGTCTCGATTGCCCCGCCAGAACATTGGGCGCTGGTGGATTGTGTGGCAATCGTCAGCGCACAGCACAAAAAGACCGGCTCCACCGAAGGTCACGCGCTTGCGTGGACGAGTCCGCTGCAAGCCGCGCGTGTTGCCGATGCGACGCGCAGATTGGATATCTGTCGCAATGCGATTCTCCAAAAAGACTTTGAGGTCTTTGCAAACATCATCGAGCATGACTCAGACATGATGCATTCTGTAATGATGACCTCCACTCCCCCGCTGATGTACTGGCAGTCTGCCACCATCGAAGTTTTTCATCAGGTACGCGAATGGCGCGCGGGCGGACTCCCAGCCGCCTACACGGTGGATGCCGGCGCAAATGTGCATGTAATTACTTTGAAGGAATATGCGGGGGAAGTGGAAAAACGCCTGCGCGAATTGCCCGGTGTCAGCAATGTGTTGGTGGCAGGAGCAGGCGGCGGGGCGAAGTTGGTGTGAGTCCGCTTTAGCGGGCTTTGTGCGAATAGCGCGGGAATTGATTCCCGCCCAGACAACGGGCGGAGAAAAAACATCGAAGCAGAATCAGCCTCCGGCGGGGGCTGGTTATACCGCACTCGGTCACAAATTGCGCCTTTTTATCCTGCGGGAAGCGCAATTTGTGACCGTGGGTATTATATCTAATGAATTTCTAACTCCATCCAATCCGTTTGAAGATATAATCCCCTTTGTCGTCATATGAAAAAGGATAAAAAATGGTATCTGGATTTGTAACCTTCATCATCTTCATGCTCGCGCTGGGCGGGATGATCTTCGTTCATGAGTTGGGACATTTTATTGCTGCGCGTTGGGCGAAAATCGAAGTGGAGGAATTCGGCTTCGGTCTGCCCTCCAAGAAATTGGTCACGCTCTTCACCTGGCAGGGGACTGAATTCACCATCCACGCCCTGCCCCTCGGCGGATTCGTCCGCCCGAAAGGCGAAAACGACCCCAACGTCCCCGGCGGACTGGCCTCTGCCAACCCGTGGAAAAGGCTGGTGGTCTTGTTCGCCGGCCCGCTGATGAATTTGCTTACTGCTGTCATTGTATTCTCTATGCTCATCTCGTTCGAAGGCGTGCCGGTGCCGGGCAAGATCGAAATCAACTCAGTCTCCGAAAACTCCCCCGCGCAAGAGGCGGGCATGTTGACGGGCGATATCCTGGTTTCGCTCAACGGGCAAAGCGTCTCCGAAGTAAATGAAGCCATTGCCGTCATCCGCGCCAACCTCGACAAACCCGTCGAAATGCTCGTGGAGCGTAACGGCGAACAGGTTGTCATCACCGCCACACCGCTCTCCACTCGCAAAGCCAGTGAAGGCGCGTTGGGCGTGGCGCTCGGCTACCCCACCCGTGACGCGACCATCATCGAAAGCGTTTCAGGCGGAGCGCTGGTCACCGGCCTCCAAGCCGCCACCATTGTTTATCTCCCCGTTGCGCTCATTCAAGGAGTCATCGCTCCCGAAGATGCCCGCTTCATCGGTTTCAAAGGCATCTTCGATATGTTCGACGTGGCGGTGGAGGAAGACGTAACCAGCCGCCAGGAAGCCGCAGCCGCCCCCGCCGGAGCGCCCGCCCCCACGCCCACCAACTGGACCCTCAACCTGATCGGCATCCTCAGCATCTCGCTTGGCGTGATGAACCTGCTCCCCATTCCCGCTCTCGACGGCGGGCGCATCCTCTTCACCCTGCCCGAAATCCTCTTCCGCAAACGCATCCCGCCGCAATGGGAAAACACCGTCAACGGCATTGCCATGCTCATGCTCATCGGCTTGATGCTTTTTGTCAACATCATGGATTTTGTAAACCCCGCCCAAATTCCCACTCCATAAAACATGACCAAGAAAACCACCTTCCAAGACGTTCTCGATGTACTGATGGATTCTAAAAAATCCATCCCGCAAGGTCACCTGAAACTTTATTCAGACCTCGACCCCAAGTCGCTGCAACTTTTCATGGATGCCTGGCGCAACGTCGAACCAAAACGCAAACACCAGTTGCTCGAAAAACTCGAAACCCATTTCGAGGAAGACATCCTCGTCTCGTATGAGGAAATTGGCAGGGCGCTGCTGGATGACGCGGATCCCGAAGTCCGCGCCCGCGCAATTGGTCTGCTCGCCGAATCCGAAGACCCGAAGCTGGTCGGCAAAATCGTGGATATTTTCCTCACCGACAGCGAATCCGCTCCGCGCCTCGCGGCGTTGAACCTGCTTGGCGAATACCTTCTGCTGGGCGAGTACGAAAAAGTCAACGAGAAGCTTGGACACAGAATCGAAGACGCGCTGATCTCGGTCATCCGCAGCGAAGACAGCGCCGACTTGCGCCGTCATGCGCTCGAAATTTTGGCATTCTCCTCGCGTGAAGAAGTCCCCGCCCTGATCGAATCCGCCTCCGAACGCTCCGACCCAGCCTGGGTTGCCAGCGCCCTCCGCGCCATGGGACATTCACAGGACGAACGCTGGAATGGCAACATACTGGAAAAACTGCTGGATGAAGAACCCATCATTCAGGCAGCCGCCATCGAAGCGGCGGGCGCGCTCTCCATTCAAGAATCAACGCCGCTGCTGATTCAAGTCCTCGACGACGAGGAGACCGAAGACGACGCGGTTGCCGCTGCCATCTGGTCGCTCTCCCAAATCGGCGGTGACGAAGCCCGTACCTACCTTGTCAGCCTGGCAGACCAAACCGACGATGAGGAACTTTCCGAATTTCTCGAGGAAGCCATTGAAAACCTCGACTTCATGGAAGACCTCAACAACTTCAACATTTTCTCCCTTGATGAGGATGACATTTTCGAGGATGAAGATGAGGAAGAAGAGCCTCAAAAAAAGAAACGCAAGTAGAAAACAAAAAAGCCCTCGATTGTCGAAGGCTTTTTTGTTGTGAGCGCGCAGAGGGTCGAATGTCATCCCCCCTGCGGGGACTCGGAACCAAACAAAAAAAGCCCTCGATTACCGAAGACTTTTTTGTTGTGAGCGCGCAGAGGGTCGAACTCTGAACCAATGGCTTAAAAGGCCACTGCTCTGCCATTGAGCTACGCGCCCATTTCTAAAGCGGGGCAGATTTTATCACGCGAAATTATTTGCGTCAACAGGCGAAACGCCAAATACATGGCTGTAGCAAAGTCAGGAAAAGGGTGTAAGGAGGAGTGAAAATGCAGCGGGAAGATGGGCGGAGAAAAAGCGTCTGGCTTGGGCAGCGTTTGTAAAGCCA